>JALVAD010000073.1 GCA_027011385.1 Saprospiraceae bacterium
GTATCACATAGTGTCAAGTCAAGTGTATGTTTCATATTTTTAAAACTAATTACTAAACTACAAATTATGAGAATTATATTAATACTGTTACTAATATTAAATTTAGGGTTTTATAGCTATTCTCAAAAAGCAACAAGTGAAGATAGTATCAAGCAAGAAATTGAAGAAATAGATTATGTTTTCAATACTTTCAGTGCACCTTTAATTGTAAATGGTCAATCAATAGAAACAAATTTAAAAAATAATTTAAATTTTGAAATTTACCATCGATTTGGCCCAATAACAAATACTTTTGCCGGTTTGGATCATCAAGTCAATATTAGGTGGGGTTTTAGTTATGGACTCTCTGATAAATACACGATTGGTTTTGGTCGAAGCAAATATGCCGGCTCTTGGGATTTTTATGGAAAAGCCAAAATACTTAGTCAATCAACCGGTAGTAAAAAAATGCCACTTTCCCTGACAGTCTATTCTAGTACAGTAATCAAAACTACAACTAATAAAGGTCAAGGACAAAGCCAAGGAGGAGGAAACGGAAATGGAAATGGTGGTGGGAATGGAAATGGAGGAGGACATGGAAATGGTGGAGGACATGGAAATGGAAACGGCAGTGGTGGTGGAAACGGTAATGGTGGTGGAAATGGCAATGGTGGAAATTTTGATACCAACAGTAATTACAACTATGCTTGGAACACACAACTGATTTTTGCTAGAAAATTCAATGATAAATTCTCAGCACAAATATCACCTACATTTACATATTTATTTAGAACAAACAATAACATAAATAATTTTCAATATGGTTTAGGTACAGGAATACGCTATGCAATTAACTGGAGATGGGCATTATTGAGTGAATATTATTTTAATTTCATTGAGACAAATGATGTTATAGATGTAACAAAATCTTGGGGGCTAGGTGTTGAAATAAAAACAGCAATGCACACATTTCACATTACATTAGGTTCTTCTCAGATTCTTAATGAAAATGCTTTTACCAGAACTATTATGACCAAAAATAATCAAGACAACTCAACATTACATCTTGGATTTAATATAATTATTAGAAATTACTTTTAAAAGATATAAATTATGAAAACTAAGACTATTCCATTAACAATATCTAGCAGTTTATTAGCAATATTACTTGTTATTAGCTATGCATTCAATCCTGGAATTGAAGAAAAAATCAAAGACGGAAAAGTTATTTACAAAAAAAATTGTGCGGTTTGCCATATGAAAAATGGGAAAGGAGTACCACATACATTTCCGCCTTTAGTGAAATCAGATTACTTAACAAATAATAGTAAAGAAAAATTAATCAAACTTCTATTAAATGGCCAAAAAGGGAAAATTGTTGTAAATGGTAAAAAGTATAATAACGTAATGCTACCCCTTAAAAATCTAAGTGATTATGAAATCGCAGCTGTTTTAACATATATTAATAACAATTTTGGAAATAGTGGGCCTGAATATTTTTCAGAAGAAATTAAAAATCAAAGGTAAAATATATGCTAGATGCTTTTGATAAATATGGAAAAAAAATAAAGTCTAAAAAACTGTTGAAAAAGTAAATTCTCAGGGGTTCATTTCATTTTTTCAGTTTTTAGCCTAACTCCCCTCTAACTCCCCGTTTCTCCGTAGACTTCGAAACCGGGAGAACCTCAACTCGAGTTTCCTCTGCAATTTCCCTGATAAGCGAGTGTCTCTGACCTCGCTTCTTGCTAAAATGCACTACTCCTGTGCTGGTGCACTGGTTCTTTCACTATCAAGTGAGATTTACTCACTTATAAAATCAATATTCCTTTTCAATCCCTTGTATTTAGTCCTAGCAACGGGCGTTCCAAAAAACAATTTTTCAAATTTTGTTTCAGTCAATTCTACCCAATCCTTTGCAGTCATATCTAAAAAATCTTTTTTAGGGACAAAATCAGGTTCATTGTGCTCTTTTGAAAATCGATTCCAAGGGCAAACTTCTTGACAAATATCACAACCAAAAATATAGTTTTCCATTTTGTTTTTAAACTCCGATGGGATTTCTTCTTTGTTCTCTATTGTCAAAAAAGAGATACAACTATTGGCATCCACAATATAGCCATCCGGATGGATAGCATTTGTCGGACAAGCATCAATGCATTTAGTGCATTTACCACAATAATCGGATATAGGACTATCATAATCTAGTTCCAAATCAATGATTAATTCAGACAAGAAAAAGTAACTACCTTTCTTGGGATTGATTAACAATGAGTTTTTTCCTATCCATCCCAATCCGGCTTTCCTAGCCCAAGCTCCTTCAAGTACAGGTGCTGAGTCCACAAATATTCTCCCTGACACCGAGTGGATTTCATCATTTATATACTTAAATAATTTTTTAAGCTTATTCTTGACTACTTTGTGATAATCCCGTCCATATGCATATTTTGATACTTTAAATATGGATTCATCGCTTTGGCTTAGCTCTGTATGATAATTGTACATCAAGGAAATCACAGTCTTTGCTCCGGGCACTAATTCTGTCGGGTCTAAACGCTTTTCAAAATGATTATTCATATATGCCATACCGGCATTAAAGCCATTGTCCAACCAATCTTTAAGCCTTTCTTCTTCCTCTGTAAGTTTCTCTGCTTTTGAAAAGCCTATTTCGGAAAAACCCAGTTCTTTTGCCCTTTCTCTAATAAGTTTATTGTAACCGCTATCCATTTTTTTTCCAAAATTTTTATAAATATAATAAAATTAGCCCTTTTGTCAATAGATAACAATTAAAGTGGCGAATAATTCAGGTTAAAAATATATCTTTGTGGCAATATTAACAAACTTAGTAACAATGAAAGCAAAAACAACTCAACTTTTAGATGATTTATACTTAGAAGCAAAAGCTTTGAATGGAATTTCTTTAAGTGAAGAGCCTATCAGATTTGATGTGGCAGCACCTATCATTTCAGAATGGAAAGAATTAGAAAGAGAAAGGCTTACTTCTATTAATGATAAAAGAGATATAAACAAATTTCTCCAAAGTGTAATATCTGTTGCAGATATCCAAGTACCATATGACAGAAAGGAGACAAAACGTATTTTTGAAACAGGTATATCTTTTGTGTCTGTACTTTTCGCCAGAAATACTAATGGAGATCCAACTATAATGCTCAGAGCGTATATCCCTACTGAAAATAGGTTTTTTGATTTCGAAAGATTAACAACTGTATTATCTAAAACTTACTGCCCTAACAAAGGAATATCTTGGGAAGATCTTTGTGATAATATAAAAACTTTGGGAATAACCGAAGAATTTCATATGATTATCGAAGAATTCAAAAAGACAATTCACGAAGTTAAAAGCAGAGAAGAATTAGAAACCAAAGTTCATAAAACTTTTAGATTAGTATAAGTCATCTATGGCTTAATATCCAATTTATTGTTTTGCATAATCTCAAGTTTGGCTGTGTCTTTCAATACGATTTTTCTCACGCTTTGATTATTGAAAATAATCGGCCTGAAATCATAATCGGGAAAAATGGTAACACAGCTTTCTATATTAGGCATCAATTCTCCAAACCAATTTCTCTTATTTTCCCAAGAGGAATTGAACTTTCCAATCCAATACAATCCGTGTTCATACGCACCAAGATCATAATCTTCAAGCAATGGTCTTCGCTTTCTATTAAAATCATCTACAATTCCATTTGTACTAAGGTCTATCCCTATATCAATTGCAGGTGAAGAATGAGTTAAAGTAAAATTATTATTTAACACATCTTCAAATAAAGGATCATCTGCTATCTCATTACTTGTCCAAGAATATGCGTTCCACTCTGCAAGTGTTTTTGGACTTGTAGTATGAGAAACCAAATCAATAATTCCAAAATGATTGCTACCGGAATTATTATACCATAAATTATTTGCAAATGAATTATTGTCTGATACAGATTGATTACAAATACTAACAGCAAATCTTGTAGATTCATTTCCATTTGCCATACCAATATTATTAATAATGGAATTGTTTATTGAATGTAACAATCCATTTCCATTTGTGCCGGATAGCTCTGCAGCGATTACAGTCATTTCAAATTGCCCGTATCTAGCACCTAAATCATTGCCATTATTGTACATTGTATTATTATACACTTCATTTTCACTCGCACCATAAAGTATTATCCCGGCGCCATCATTGTCATATATTACATTGTTGTAAACTAAATTTGAATCACACCACATATCCATCTGTATACCGTTTCCATCCGTTCTGCTTCCTGTATCGTCTTTTGTCCCATAAACAGTATTATACCTTATAATATTATGATCTCCTCCTCTATCTTCTGATTCATCCTCATCAGAAGCCCTTGAATATAAATGTATGCCACTTGCACCTCCAGAGCCATCTATACCATTATTATAAAAAGTATTATTTTCTACTATATAGTGTCTGGCACTAAGTTCAATCCCGTGAAAACCGTTATTATAAACTGAATTGCTACTAACAATCGATTCGTCGCCTACCGGACAATCAGTATTATCAAATGCAATTCCATTATATGAATTATCATGAATTTTATTGTTCTTAAATAAATTATTGCAACCCAACTCATAGCTATTACTATCTTCACCACCCCAGATACCAACATAATGGTTCTCAATTGTATTATCTATAATATGACAATTAGTGGCTCCATCTGATAAATATAAACCAACTGCTTTATTACCATTGTTGTTATTATCATTAAAGCTACAGTTCATTATTGTAATACTTTCAGAGGGATTATTGCCGGTATCATCTTTAATCATAACACCAATATCACTATATATACTGAAATTCTTCAAAACTATATTTGAACATCCTGTGAATATTACTCCCTTGTCTTCATCATCAATCACCGGATTATTACCGCTTCCATAAGGTTCGATTACAATAGGTGCATAATCACTCCCTTGTTTTGATTCATTAAAATATAAAAATTCATCCCAAGTTTCTCCCCTTTTGAAATAGATATGATCACCGGGTTCAAAGCTTGAACTATTGACTTTGCCAATAGTTTTCCAAGGAGAAGATTCCGTTCCATCATTGGTATCAAGACCATTTGAAGCATCAACATAAAAACCTCTATAATCTGCATCGCAACTCCAATTGGGACTATTTGGACTTTTCCTCAATTTTATTCTTTGAAAATTGCCACTTGCATCTTCTATATCCAAACCTGTACCTTCATCCAAATGCATCAAAAGAATATCATCACTATCAGATACTAATTCATCATAATGATGTGGAGTGAAATTTGCTGTATATCTGGCAACTTTTGAATATCTTATTTCATCAAGCCTGCAATCATTGATGTATCTCACATACCCACCGTCGTATCTTGCTCCAAAATTAATCGCTGCTACGGATGCATCTAAATCAAAATTCAGATTTGTTGTATTACTAACTAACTGACCGTCAAAATACATATTTGTTGAAGTTCCTGAATGTGACACCGTAATATGATGCCATTGATTTAAAACCAAATAATTGCTTCCGGAATTAAAACTAGCCTCAATATCAAACCCACTTCCCGTGCCATCAAGAGCAATCATCCCAACACCAAGATTTCCTGAAGTATTTCTAAAATAAAGTTCAAATGAATACTTTCTGCTGATTATTGCCGGAAAAGTGCCGCTAGCAGGAACTGTCGTGGGATAAACCCATGATTCTATAGTCCAATCACTACCATTGACATCTAATAGATTGATCGAATCGTTTACAAAATATGAATCATTTCCATCAAAATCCAATGATGTAATATCTCCTTCCACAAATACCGTAATGGGTTCGGAATAATTGTTTGCATACCAATGACCATCTGTTTTTGCCCTTACTCTATATCGATATTCTCCACATTGATCAACAGTATCTGCATATTCCTGTACGACAGTTTTGCCAATTGTAGTCCAAGCAGAATTGATATACTTTTGTATCTGGAAACTATCACAAAGCAAATTGGCTGCTATATTCCAATACAATGTAAAGACATTTGAATTCTGAACTTGCATTTCTTCAAATTCGGGATCGGGTAAGATATCAAAAACAGCTGCATCTAGTGAAGTGTATCCTCCGGCATTAAACGTCCCTCTCAATCTATACCAAGCATTACTTGCCCCCCACCAATTCATATTGAGATGGTAGTACCTATTGTTGATATCAGGATCATTGTCTAACACTCCATATCCATCACAGACGGGAGCATGACCTATAGACCCAGCCCCTCCAATACTAAGTTGTAAAGGATGACCATTTTCAATATTTTCATCAAATCTATCCCAAAAAGGAGACCAATTTTTTGTCTGATAATGACCGGTATATCTAAAATAATCATCTAAGGCAGCCGGTGTTCGATTGATATTGGATGTAGATCCATCGTATTCATAATCCATATCCAATGCAGTCCCTGCTTGAAAAACCAATCTGCCGGCAGCTTTCCTTTCTATCGTATCCGATACTTTGTACATATATTCGTTGAGCATATTAGTCCAATCATAATAAGTCTTTCCAAAATCGGCAAAGTACGAACCTTGAGATGCGCCTGAATTGTCATTGTTTGTATGTGAACCTATACCGTGAACCGGCCATCTGTAGTAATGCAATATTTGACTAAAAGATAGTGCTACACATCCTCCTGCATAGTTATCGGGAGTATAAAAATTAGTAACATTTATATAAGAGCTATCTTGATCTTTGCAATTGACTTGTCCCCAGATATCAGGCAAATGAGGACCATAGAGTTTTTCAAATGCTCTATTTTTTATTGACTTTTTTTCATTCCATTTACTCTTATTTTTTTCATAAAGTTGAAGCAATTGCTCATCATTTGTAGTCTTTATAAGGGAAAGCTGATGGCGCATATCATCCCGAATCAAATTCAAAAGTGTATTGTTAGGAGACTCATCAAAAACAAAATTATTTTCAAATGAATAAGCAAGTAAAGGATGCAAATTTTTATTAGAGGAGAATACCATAAATCCAATAGGATTGACCTCAACAACATAAGCCAAAATCGTATCTTCACCCAATATCGTTTTTATATCTTTATCGATTGAATAAGCTTCAGGATTTAATGTATTCAAATATTTCTCTGCTACTCCCTCCAATACCAGCCGCTCTATCTGCCCATTGATACTTAAACTAAAAAAAGATACAAAAACTATTAAAAAAAAATATCTCATAATAAAAAAATTATCTTTATCCCTAACATCTTGACTTAAACCTACATACTCGACCAGTCCCGATGAAAATTGGGATGGTCTCAGACTCTCTCACCAAACCTGAGCCAAAGCGTCTTTGACCTCTTGGCTCAAACCTCTCTCACCACACTATTCGACCAGAGGTTAGAAACCTTGGTCTCAGACACCTCAACCTGAGCCAAAGCGTCTCCGACCTCTTGACGAATACCTCTTTCCCACTCGACCAGTCCCGATGAAAATTGGGATGGTCTCAGACTCTCTCTCACCAAAGCTGAACCAAAGTGTATTTGACCTCTTGGCTCAGATACTTTCATTCGCCTGAGCCATCCCGCTGTACAGCAGGACTCCAACCTCATGGCGTCATTTTCTTTCACCACTCCAAGCCAAAGGTCTCCCGACCTCTTGGCGTCATCTTGCGCTACTTCACCACAAACTTAATAGCTTTACTCTCTTCACCTGTTTTCATATAATAAACTCCGGAGACTAGGCCTGAAACATCAATTTTTCCGCTTGTCTCTCCGGTACTAACCACCTTACCTAATTTATCATAGATATAATAATCAGTATATGAAATAAGACCTGTAACATTCAAGAAATCATTTGTAGGATTTGGAAAAACACTTATTCTATTATCTTTTTTCAATTCAACAAAAACCACATTGGAATAATTATTATTCCCATCAAAGTCAATTTGGTTTAAGCGGTAATAATTGATTTTTTCAGGGCTTTTGTCCGTAAATACATAGTTATTTTCCCCTCTTGAATCTCCCTGTCCATCCACGAAACCGATAACTTCCCAATCTTTCCCCTCATTACTTCTTTGTATTTCAAATCCTTTGTTATTTATTTCAGAAGCAGTAATCCAGTTTAACTCAATAGAACCATTATCTTCCTTTGCAGTAAATGATTTAAGTTCGATTGGTATACTCCAATCAACCCAATCAGGAACTTGATCACCATCAGTTAAGCTTAATCCGGAAAAATTTCCACTTGCATCTGCAATATCAGTTCCAGATCCTTCATTAAGGTGTAGTAACAACCTAGTATTTCCATCAGTTGTATGCTCATCTACAGGTGTAAAATTTGAAGTATATCGTGCAATATCTGATATTCGAATTTCATCTATTTCACCATCTAGATGTCTCTGATAACTTCCAAAATATCGCGCACCAAAATTTATTGGCTTAACACTATTTGCTAACACAAAATCTCCATCAGTTGAAGAATCGACTTCATTACCATTAATAAAAAGTCTAGCTGTACCACTTGCATCTCGAGATGCAGCAATATGAACTTTAGTATCAAATTGGAGGTTTTCACCAACTTTGTTAGAATTCATAGAAGCAATAATAGCATCATTACTATTTCTTCTAACAAAAGCTATTGAATAATCACCAGAGCAATTTGTACAAGCCTGCACATACATAGATATTCCATATCTTCTGTTCATAATCACTGGATATGTTCCTGAAGGTCTATTATCAACAATCACCCAAGCTTCAAAAGTCCATTGAGAATTCACATCTAAATCATTATTACCATTATCTGACACAAAAAAGGATTCAGATGCAGAATCATTAAAATCTAAATGCTGTGCATTGATTGAACTTCCCCATATTAGCATTAAAATTACAACAATCTTTTTCATAAATTTATAGTTTTGGTTGTTTATATTTATTCTTTATTTATCCCATCCTCCATTGGAAGTATTTACACCATCGGCATTACTTACACCACCAAATGAGTAAATCGGTTCGCTTAGAATCGAAAGTTCTCTTCCCGGAACGGGAAAATGCAAAAGTGTTCCCTCTTGTAGAAAGTCTCTACGCCTCATATCAAAAAATGCAATACCAAATCCCGTCTGAATAAGCTCAATATCTCTTTCGTAAAATATTGCTTCCAATACTTCTTCTTTTGTAGCAGATGCAGGAAGTGGAGCTATTTTTCCAACTGTAGTCCTGGTTCCTGTATTTATTATGCTTATCGCTTCATCCAAATTTCCTAACATAGCATTTGCTTCCGCCTTGATCAAATCATTTTCTGCCAATGTGAAAGGCTCAACATCCCCACCGTTTTTATCAGCAGAGTCATATGTATATCTTGAAAATTCATAATTGGAATAGTGGACATACCCTCTTTCCGGCTTCATATTATTTGATGATGTAAAGGAAAAATAAAGTCCCAATCTTTCATCATCAGAAGACGCTGCCGGAGGATTGATTCCTGTTTCCGGAAATCTTGATGGATAAGTGGGATCCATCAAATTGATTATCCTACAATCGATTCGAGCCCAACCTTCTCTTGATGTCGTATAATGCTTATAATAGCAATACCATTTGGTATTATCCATATGCACAACAAGGGGATTCTTTATTCCATTATTAGCGTATTCAAGAACTTTTGCCCAATCGGTTTCACTATTTTGTTGCTTGTTTCTGGCTTTATATACCAAAAATCTGGCCATAAAAGAATTTGCAAGTTCTATCAACTCATCTTCATCATACTCTTTACCATTTATCCAAGTATCGGGAATTTTAAAATGCGCCTTATCACTAATAGCTATTGATTTTTGAAGTCTTACAATCGCAGAGTCAATCACCTCGCTATAAGGCTGGAAAGTACTTGCTTCCGGATCGACAGTATTTTCCGTAACAATCATCGCTTTGTCATAAACCAAACCCAAATACCCTAATGTAATTCCTTGAATAAAATAGCTATAAGCTTTTACCATTTTTGTATCACTACCATTATAGCCAAATTTCATTCCCTCATTAGCTTTTTTCAGAACTTGGTTCATTGTATTTAGTGTACCATACATATCAGAATAATATCTGGAGAATATATTGGCATATGTATAAGATACATCATTATTAAATGGTTTTCTAGGCTCATATGACAAATCATACATACCGCTATTTAACCATGAACAAGTACCTTGATCCGCTGCAACCCACATAGCAATACGTGGAGATAAACTTGAATTCATAGTCATGAACCAATTGAAAAAACCATCTGAAGCTATATTCATTACATCAGCAGGATCGCTATAAGCTTTCTCCCGATCGGGATTGTTTGGATTTTCTACTTCCAAATCTTTATGACAAGAACTTGGCAATATCAATAGTGTAGAAAAAAACAAAACATTTATTAAAAATATATATTTAGATTTCATTATTATTTATTTTAATATTAAAAAACTAGCTTAATAGAACCTGAATACGTTCTAAAATTTGGATAACCAAAATTATCAAAAGGATAAGCATCCGAACCGGAGGCGACTTCCGGGTCATATCCGGTATATTTTGTCCATGTAAAAGCATTTCTTACTTGTATACCAAATCTAATAGATTTTGCTAATTTCCCTAGACCATTTAAAGTATAAGCTAAGGATAATTCTCTGAGTTTTATAAATGATCCATCTTCTATAAAATGAGAATTTATTCCTGTACCTTTATACAATGTACCATAATAATCAATTGATTTCTTTTTGTCATCCGGTTTACCAAATTGATCTATTTCTACTGCAGCATAATCCCTATATGCATATTGTCTAGTGAAGTTGTATATATCTCCACCATTTTTCCAACTGAACAAAAATCCAAGACTGATATTATTGTAACTGATAGAATTATTTAATGATAGAGTAAAATTTGGATTTCCATCACCAATAGCTATTTTGTCCTCGATACCATCATTATTAGCATCGACAATGATAGGAATTTCTTGTCTTGTTCCTTCAGTTCCTTTTGGTATAACATATCCATCAGAATTAACTTCAAAATCATCGATAGATTTTCCTTCAGGTAATTGGTTTTTCATTTGATCCAAAGACCTAACCCAATCAGTACCATATATTACACCAAAAGACTCACCCGATGCAATATAAAAAGCTTTTTTGGGTCCTGTAAAATATGCGGGAATACTTAAATCTTCTACTTTTTGCACTATTTTATCAAAAGAAAGATTTGCTATCCAAGATAAATGATTAGTGTTGAATATCTGTGATTCCAAACTAAGTTCAAGAGATTTACTTGAAAGCGTAGCAACATTTGCCCATTTATAAGGAGCACCTATATGCGATGCCTGTGGTGCTAACTGGAATACATCGGTTGTTCTAGAACTTGCATAAGCCGCTTCTAGGGAAAATATTTTAAGAAAATTCAAATTCATCCCAAATTCCAATTCCTTGGTATTGGATGGTTTTAAGTATTTATTACCCTCTGTATATGGTACCGGAACATTTCCATTTTTAACTTTTAATACTTCATATTGATAGCTAAATCCCGGTCTTAATCCTGATGTTCCAAGAGCAACTCTGAGTTTTAATTCTTCTATTCCAGGAAGTTTGAAATCTTCTGTTACCCTATATCCTAAAGAAATCCTATAATAAGGATGCCATCTCTCTTCCGAGCCAAATAATGATGAGCCATCGATTCGATATAGAGCCGAAAACAAATATTTATCTTTGTAACTTAAGTCATAGATACCAAAATAATCAATAGTAACAATTTTTGTTTGTTCTGAAAACAATGATGCTTGTAATGGATCAACATTATTAAAATTTGGTATATCTTTTATTGTAAAACCTTTTGAATAAACAGGTATACTTTCATAATCGGATTTTTCATAAAGATAACTCAATTTAACTTTGTTTGTAAAATCATTTATTTTTTTGTTAAAATGTAAAGTAAACTGTAAATCTTGGGATAAAGCATTCACATTTCTTTTGTACAGAGCACCATCTGTCTTATTAATTTTATTTGCTAAAAACTGCAAATATCCTTTTGGAGTTATGGTCGTCCAATTTTTATTACGGTATTCGTATGCATACTTTGCTTCTGCTTTCATCCAATCTGTTATGTAATACTTGAACTTAACATTTCCAACTATACTTATTCTATTGGCTGTTCTATCCCTGTTTGCCAAAGGATATAATGGATTTTCAATCAAACCAACTTTCCATGGATCAGGAGTCAATAAATAATCTGTACTATCAGGATTTTTAGCAAATAAATCAACATCAGGAGAAAGAAATAGTAAATCTTGGAAAGTTCCATAAGTTTCAGGGTTTTTTGAAACTGCTTTCATCAAAAGGTTTGATATGGATATTGTAGCTTTATCCGAAATATGTTGATCCATATTAAATTTCAAGTTATTTCTTTGATAACCATCTGTGAAATTTATAATTCCTTCTTGTCTGTTATTTTCAAAAGACAGCAAATAATTTGATTTCAAACTATTGCCTGTTATCCCAATATATTCCGTATGATATTGACCTTTATTAAAAAATGCTTCTTGATGATTATGTACTTGTGCAAAAGGTTGATCTGCATAGCCATTATCGGTAACAATCCTGTTTCCACTTATTTTCTTTCCATTATAATAAAAAATTCCATCATACTTCGTGAAATCATAATCTTCCCAATCATCCACCAGTTTGTATGGTTGATGGGTGGCTACAGGTAAAAAATCTATTATCTTTTGTAATCCATACTCAGATCGAACAGTAACTTGAGCCTGTCCCTCTTTGTTTTTCTTACCTCTTTTTGAAACCATAACAATTACACCATTTCCGGCTTCAGAACCATAAAGAGCAGATGCAGCAGCACCCTTTACTATCTCATATGATTCAATATCATCAAGATTAATATCTGCCATATTGGTATGAATTCTATTACCATCTAAAATTATCAATGGCTTGTTTCTAGAATCCAAAGAAGTTGCTCCTCTTAATCTTAGAGTTGCTCCACCCCCAGGCAGGCCGTTTGCAACAACTACATTTAATCCGGCAACTTTACCCTGAAGTGCATTGGCTGCAGAAGAAGCGTGAACATCCTTCATCGCAGATGCATCAACGCGTTCCACACTAATAGTAAGATTCTTTTTTGGAGTAGCTGATGCGACACCGGAAATGATAACCTCATCCAAACCAAATGCATCACTTTCCATTTTTATTAATAATTCTTTCTGATCTCCTATTTCTACTTCTGTAGATTTCATTCCAATGTACGAAAAAATCAAAACCTTATCTTCATCAGAAATATCCAGAGAAAAATTACCGTCAATATCTGTAATTGTCCCTTTAGAAGTACTTTTAACCATAACTCCAACACCGATAAGAGGCGAGTTATCTGATTTGTCCAAGACTTGCCCTTTTATCGTTCTGGTTAAACTTTGTTGCAAAATGTTTTTTGTTCTAATATTTGCATTTGAAGGTAAAGTAACCAACACTATCAGTGCAAATAATAACATCTGTTTTAGCATTATTTGAAATTTCATATATTTTTT
>JALVAD010000074.1 GCA_027011385.1 Saprospiraceae bacterium
ACAATCTCTGTACTACCAAATCCGATATCAGATGTATGGCTTCGGGCAAAAACATAGGTTCGGATACCGATGATTCCCGATGCCTTGGAGTTACAGGACTTGACAGTCGCTCCATAGATAATGTGGAGCTCAATGGATGTAAATTTTCAGATGACAATTTTCTCAAATTTCTTGATGCAAAAAAAGGAGAAACATATGTGCTTTTTGTCAATAACTACGCCTCACATAACGGTTTCTCTATATTATTTGACGGTACTGCCGGTTTTGAATATATGGATGACTGCCTTGATGACAAAAGCAAACTTTCGATGCAGATACTCAATGTTTATCCAAATCCTTCAAAAGATATCATCAACCTCTCCATATTAAGCAAATCTGATGAAGAAGTTAAATTCAATATTCTAAATATCGAGGGAAAAGAAGTGAATTCCTTTAAAAAGACAATTATCAAAGGTAATCAATCACTATCTTTTAATGTGGCACACCTACCATCCGGCAATTATTTTATAAAAATAGAAAATGAGAATGTGCATCTGATTGATAAATTCGTAAAAGAGTAGCAAGAAATGAACGTAAGTATTGTAGCAAACCTATAAGGATTTCAAAATCCTTATAGGTTTTACCCCCTACTGCTTACCCTCCGCTGCACAAACCATATCTTCTTAGTATTAAATTTTGGAGTTATCAACTTCTAAACTTTACACATCTAAAATCCTAAAAATTCCAATTCAGACAGTTGGGCTTTTCTGATTAGCGAATGAGATCACCGAGCGTCTCTGACCTCGCTTTTTTCCACTTCTCAAATCTTAAATCAATGTTCAATATTCGGTGTTCGATATTCCAAATCCCTCGGTACACTTCGCTACTCGGGACTTCCGCTTCGCTACAGCCCAAAACTTTGAACCTTGAGCTTTCAAGCCCTCGAATACAAGCCGGCTTCAAAATCACTCCTTCCAGTCGCGCTTTTGAGTCCTAAGTTTTTCCTTTGTTTAAAGAGAATCCAATCAGTAATTCAATCAATTTCTTTTGCAACACTGCCTCACTCTACATTAAACACCTCCTCCAGTTCTTTCAAAGTTTGCTCATTTGTATGCAAATCCTTGATTATATCACCTTTTTCAAGAACTACGATTCTATCCGCTACGTCTGTCACATGATTGAGATTATGGCTTGAGACCAAGACTGTTTTTTTCTCATCATTCACTATCTTCACCAGAAGTTTTTTTAGCCTTATCTGAGTAGTGGGATCAAGATTGGCAAAAGGCTCATCCAGCAATATAAGTTCAGGATCTCCAATTAATGCCCCTACTACGCCAACTTTCTTCTGATTTCCTTTTGACAAATCCCTGATATATTTTTTTGTTTCCAATATTTCTCCATTGAATAGTTCATCAAAATCGACAAGAAACGAATCCACTTTTTCTTTACTCCAATTTCTCAAATCACCCAACATATAAAAGTATTCGTCGGGTAGCAAGTATCCGATCAAAAAACTTTCATCCAGATATGCTGAAGTCTTATACTTCCATTCTTCACTTTCATTGACCTTGACACCATTGTTCATCACATAACCTGATGTTGGTCTAATTAGATCCAAAATCAGATTGAAAAACGTCGTTTTTCCTGCTCCATTGTTTCCAACAAGTCCAAAACTTTGTCCTTTTGGTATATTCAATTCAGGTATATTTAGTACAATAGCACTTCCGTATTGTTTTTTAAGATTATTTATTTCCAGCATAATTATTACTCTTCTTTAGCAAATGATTCTAATAGCGAATATTTCTTTTTCCTGTATAAACCTTCTATATAACTCATTATTTTTGACTTCAACAAAACACCTATTAAACCAATACTTACCAACAATAAAAGACCGATATTGTCAGTATAGTATTTGTGTGCGAGATAATATACCAAAATCGGCAATAATAATCTCAGCATCCCCAACAAAAACGAATTGATATTAAATCCTTGAGTATTTTGGAAAGCTTTCACTTTTTCACTCAGACGTATCGGGCTATCATTGAACAGTCCACCTATCAGCACCAAATATGAATTGAAACCAATATTGAAAACGGCCATAGCCAATATCAAAAGATATTTATCGACTCCATAATAAATAAAGGGAATACTCAATATGGATAAAAATATTACTGAAACAACCATCAACCACCATTTTGAATCCAAATATTGACTATATTTGATATTTTGACTCATAAATAATCTGATGTACTCACTATCCCAAGCCGGAACATAATTACCAAAACTAAACAAAAATCCCCCGGTTATTAACATACTTCCAAAAAGTAATTTGAATATATTTGGGGAAGTATTATTAGTGTCAAAGCCAAAAACCCAAAATCCATACAATAGAAAATAAAGTGAAAACAATGCCGCTTTTCTCGGTCTTTTATTTCTTAATATCATCCTGATATCGTTTTTCAAAAAAATAGACGTAGTGCCAAATCTATCCAGCCATGACAATTTTATATCCAATACTTTTTCAGATTTAACTTTTAATGCTCCATCCAAATAGAACCTTGACATCATCCATTTGTAAGTATAGACAAAAACCAATGTTAAAAACCCAAATGCAACCAAAGACAACCAAGGATTTTCATAAATTGAATAAAATATCCTCCCGGACAAATCAGGAATATCTAAAATCCCATAGTGTTTTAATCCAAAAATAGCAGCAAATATCACGACGACAATCGCTATGACCTTATAGCTTTTTTCCATAAGCAAAGCTATGAATACCAGAGATAAAATTACAGCTATTACCGAAAAAAACCATAACAAAACTCCCATCCTACTCTTTTCATTTAGGAATAATACTACTGTATAAGAGCTAATAATGGTAAATGCAAATAGCGATAAATAATTGAGATTGAGTTTTAATAAAAAATAATTGAGTATTCTCTTTTTCTTAATAGGTAATATCATCAATGGTCTTACCTTCATCGATGGAGATGGAGATAAAAACAAGTATAAGATAAAGAAAATAAAAAAGAAATACAACAAATACCTATTCCCAAACAAAAAAGTATTCTCTTCAGGCAATTCTTCCTTTATAGCATAATACCCTACAACTCCCATGAGTATCGCCACAAGCCCAAAGTATAAATATGCAAAAACAACTAATATTTTTAATACAATTCGTTTTGCAAATCTACGCGATCTAAAAAACTCCTTCAGCTCCAAACCAATTAAATATTTACTCGAATAATTCATCACTTTAATATTTCAAATGTTGTCCTCCTATTCTTTTGATGCTGTTGCTCCGTACAATTTTCACACTCACATTTATCGATTAGCCTTGTCTCACCATACCCTATTGGAATTAACCTGTCTTTGTTTATACCCTTACTTAGGAGATATTGAACTACTGAATTTGCTCTCTTGAGAGATAGTTCCAAATTGTAATCATCCTCACCACGGCAATCGGTGTGAGACCCTATTTTTATTCTATAACCGGGATTATTCTTCATGATTTTGTACAATTCATCAAGTGTAGGAAATGATTCATCTCTCAACTCCCATTTATCATAATCGTAATAAATATTCTTTAACACTACTTCTCTTCCATAATAAATTTTATCTAATATCACAGTCACGTTTAATGTGGTTATTTCTTGATTGTATTCCCTGTCTTTTTGGACTTTTATCGATTTTGCATTAGTCAAATACCCCTGTTTACCAACGACTATATTGTATGTCGTATCAAACTTGATTTCTTTTATCACAAAACCGTTTGGTGGAGTTTCCCCCGCATATTTTCCATTTTGAAATGAAATTGCAGCTTTTACAACAGGTTTTTTCCCTAAGATTCTGGAATTTGGATCAGTTTTATCTTCAAATATATTTTCTACTACTTTGATAGCTAAGTATATTTTTTTCTTAAAGATTTCTTTTTTATCTGCTGTTTTCAATGTATCTTTAGTAGTGGTGTCTCTAGGAGTATTGATTTCAAATGAATAAATATCATCCAATCCTTTACCATTTATTCTTGAAGAACTGACAATACCGGTGGAATCACTATTTTTTAAAATATAAAAATCATCTCCTCCTGAATTTATTGGATAATCCAAATGACTAGGTGGAGACAAACGACCGGACGAATCTAGTTTGGTTTCAAAAATATCATAGCCCCCCATTCCCGGTAAAAAATCAGAAGAAAAATATATTTTATCTCGCCAAGTTGTTATGAATTTTTCATTTCCAACTGTATTGATTAGTTTAGGAAGTATTTGCGGTTTAGACCAACCGTCATCTTGCCTCAAGGAATAATAAATGTCGTAACCACCGTAGCCTTTAGGGTCATTGCTTGAAAAATACAAAACCCCATTGTCCTCACTCAACCATGGAGACAGGTAATTCACTCTTTTTTTCACAAATGGAAGGACTACTCCATAAGACCATTCTGAATTTACCAAAACGCTTTTATAAATCTTACAATTTCTTATCTCACCATCATCGTCACCACATCGTACAAAGTACATCTCATCTCCTTCTTTATTAAAACATGCAGAAGCCTCATTGTATTTTGTATTGACATTACCCGACAATGGATTTGTCTCTATTGCACCACTTTTATCGGAAATAAACAAATCAAAATAGTAATTCCCGGACCATGCATATAAAGTATTTGATGAATTGTGCCTGTCTGATGAGATTACAATATAATCATCAAGATAAAAATCGCTTGCAAAATCAGAAAATTCTGTATTTATATCAAGAAGTTTCAGATGTATATTATTATTTTTATTTTTTAACCATCTTATAGACTGCTTACAAATACTTATCTCCTTTTTTAATAACGCAGAACGTCCGAATTTTTTCTCGGCATTGGTCAATGTATTCAAAGCTTCATCATATTTTTCAAGTTTTTTATAAACCTTAGCCAATTTATAATAAACTTCAAATCCTGATCCTGTTTTAATGGCTTTTTTATACCATTTGGCTGCTTGCTGTGGCATATCCATTTTGTGGAAAGCATCCCCAATCAAGGATATTTTTCTTTGGGCAATATCTGGATTATGCACTTTTGGCAATTGCTTTTGCAACATCTTTACAGCAATAGAATAATGCTTCCTTTCATATGCTTCTTCTCCAGACTGAAATTTGGATAAAGACACACATCCAACTAGTGCTGCAATCAAAAAAATAACGATATAAAAATAAAATCTTCGTATCAAAACTTATATTTTTCATCAAATATATAAATTTTTTATATCTTTACATCAATAATTATATTAGTGAATGTTCGAAAATAGACATTTTTTCCCCGACTACATAAATGTAGATGGGGGGACTGTTTCACAATGATTTGATACTCTTGTATCAATCACTTGTTGAAGTATTAAAAGATGACAATAAGAATCAATTTAAAATTTGATATATTTTCTTACAAACACTATACATTCTAAAACATAAAAATCATTTATTATGAATCATCCTTCAGTAAAATATGGCGTAATGGGCGGCTTCGCTTCAATAATTATAACCTTAATCTTATGGTTTATCAATCCTGATTATCTATTAAATTACGTTGGAACAATTATAGGTTTTATCGTATTGATATATTTTATGTATATGGCGGGAAAAGAAGCCAGAGAGTTGAGCGACGGCTATATTGATTTTGGCGAGATATTCAAGTATCTTTTCATCGCCTTCGTCGTTATGACATTGATATCAACCATCTTCAATTATATTTTATTCAATTTTATAGATACAAGCCTGCTCGAGAGACAAAAGGAATTAGCGATTAAAGCAGCTGAGAAAATGGCTACAATGCTGGGTGGAGAAGATGCATTGGATGAAATAACTGATAAAATCGAGGAACAAGACTTCTCCTATACTATTGGAAAAGCAATCCAAGGTTGGGTGTTCGGAATGATTTTAGGTGCTATTATTGCTGCAATTCAAGGTGCGATAATGAAGAGAAAAGATCCTAACTTCAATGAATTTGCATAGCAAGAAATTATTAAAATAAACTGTATTCAATGGATATATCTGTAGTAATTCCCTTGTACAACGAGGCAGAATCTTTGCCTGAATTGACTTCCTGGATAGCTAGGGTGATGAACGAAAACAATTTTACTTACGAGATCGTTTTTATAGATGATGGTAGTACGGACAATTCTTGGAAAATAATCGAAGAATTGAAAGAGAAATATCCTATCATAAAAGCTATTAAATTTCAGAGAAACTACGGCAAATCTGCAGGATTAAACGAAGGTTTCACTGCTACTGAAGGAGATGTGGTAATCACTATGGATGCAGACTTGCAGGATAGTCCTGATGAAATCCCTGAGCTTTATCATATGATAAAAGAAGAAGGATACGATTTGGTTTCGGGATGGAAAAAAAAGAGATATGATCCTTTCATAAAAAGAAATACCAGTAAAATATACAATGGATTTTCAAGATTGGTAACCGGTTTGAAGCTTCACGATATGAACTGTGGTCTCAAAGCTTATAATAAAAATGTAGTAAAAACCATTGAAGTAATAGGTGAAATGCACAGGTATATTCCAGTGATAGCAAAATGGGCAGGATTCACCAAAATCGGAGAAAAGGTAGTTGAACACAGAGCTAGAAAATATGGCACAACAAAATTCGGGCTAGAAAGGTTTATCAATGGCCCCTTAGACCTGATGTCCATTATGTTTGTTTCAAAATTCGGTAAAAGGCCAATGCACTTCTTTGGTTCGTTAGGAACTCTCTTCATTTTTGTAGGATTTATTTGTCTTACCTATTTGAGCGTTGGGAAATTATTTTTTGGCGCTCCCGGTATAGCTACACGTCCACTGTTTTTCTTTGGAATTCTTACATTCATAGTAGGAATGCAATTATTTGTTACCGGATTTCTGGCTGAGATGATATTGAGATCTTCTAGCGAAAGAAATAAATACCTTATAGAAAAAAGGATATAAAAAAAATAAAGGCGCAACATACATTGCACCTCTCTAGCTCAGTGCTACGCTAACGCAGCTCCTTGCCTATTACTTTTTAACCGGATTAAATCTTAAAGAGCGTTAACTGCTTTGGTCAACTTGCTTTTAAGGTTAGCACCTTTGTTTTTATGCCAAAGATTCTTCTTCACCAATCTATCTACCATACTTATTACTTTTGGTAAGAATGCCACAGCTTTATCTTTCTCCTCCATTTCCCTCAAATTCTTAATCGCTGTCCTTGTAGACTTCTTGTAATATCTATTGTAGATACGTTTTTTTGCATCTTGTCTTGCTCTTTTCTTTGCTGATTTATGATTTGCCATATTCTATATATTAAAATTGAGGTGCAAAGGTATAATTATTTTATTAAACCAAACAAATATTATCATTTTTTTGCTAAAATATTTCAATTTTCGGGTTGAAACCCATTAAGAACGCTAAAAGTTAACCCAAAATGGATTAATTTTTCAGTATTTAAGGTAGTCGAACTGTCATCTACCAGTAGATTTGAAAGCTCAGAAACATCAATTTTCCCCCATGGAAAACTTACATATGGTTTCAATTCTACTCCAAAATTATCGGTTGCTCTAAAATAAAAAATCAGATAAACCCTATTTGAATAAAACTTGTATTTTGTATCAGGAGAAATCAAGACTTTTGAAGATGTATTCTTCAATTTAGTCTTCAAGGTACTGACATTATAGTCCAAACTAGCTCCAATACCAAAGTGATTTATTAAAACTTCAGTTCCAAATGAAAAAGTATTTGTTGCAAAATAAAAATTCTTTTCCCTACCTGTACCCTCTTTCACATTCCCGACAGTTCCACTCCTACCGGCAATCAAAGAGTTCCAAGAGCCAATAAATTTCAAAGCATTTATCCTATAAGAAAGCCCTAAATTAAATCCATTAATGAGATGCAATTTATCCATTTGTTTCAATACTGACTCATTCTCTGCTAGATTTTGACCTTTGTTATACTGAGATATAATTGAATTTGTAACTTTCAATGGTATATATGAGACAGTATAACCAACTTCACTATTTATTTGGGCGTCCATTACTGAATTCAGAAATAGAACAAATTGCAAAATCATTGCTATTCTTCCCATTTTTTTCCCTAGATTTACAATTCTTATAAGCATTTCATTGATTGAAATTGAAATATAAACCACAAATATACTCAAACCATAAGGGATTTAAGTAGTTTTGGTAAATATATTTTTTGATATATCAATCTTGCAGTGCGATTATAGTAAATTGAAGGCAAATCATAAAATATGGATAATAATCTTCTTTATAAAATAGGAATAACGCAAATTGAAAGAATAGGTCCTATACTTGCTAAAAATCTTATAAGCTATTGTGGTGGAGTGAAGGAAGTTTTTGGTAAAACAAAATCCGAATTGGCAAAAATCCCAGGGATTGGATATAATTTGGCAGTTGAAGTCATAAAGAAAGATGTATTAAAAAAGGCAGAAGTAATCCTAAAAGACATTGAGTCAAAAAATATTAAAACTCTTTTTTACCTTGATGATAATTATCCTACACGATTAAATCATTTTAATGACAGCCCTATACTCCTCTACTCCAAAGGTACAAAAACCTACAATAACACAAGAACATTGGGGATAATTGGTACTCGAAATGCGACGATTAGAGGCAAAAAAATAACAGAGAATATCATTCAAGATTTAAAAGAGTACAATGTCACAATCATAAGTGGTCTTGCATTCGGTATAGATGCTATTGCACATAGAGCAAGTATAAAAAACAATATTCAGAACATCGGGATAATGGGAAATGGCATTAATATCACTTATCCTACACAGCACAGCAATCTGAGAAAAGAAATCGAAGCAAATGGAGATATCCTGAGTGAGTTTCCGATGAACACAAAACCAGACAAAGGTCATTTTCCGATGAGAAACAGAATCATCGCAGCCCTATCCGATGCAGTTTTGGTAGTGGAATCCGATTTAAAAGGAGGTTCAATGATTACAGCAAAAATGGCTTTCAATTACAGTAAAGATGTTTTTGCAATACCCGGTAGACACGACGATAAATGTTCAAAAGGCACTAATCACTTGATAAAATCCAATATCGCCTCGCTGGCAGTGAGTGCCGATGATATATGCAAACTGATGGATTGGTCAAAAAACACGGATAAAAAGCCAAAACAATTGGAGCTTTTTGTAAAATTGGACGAAAATGAACAAAAAATAGTCGATGCCCTAAAAGATACACAGTTGGACAGCCTCTCTATCGATAAACTTTACCATATCACAAATATAAATATCGGACAACTCTCCTCAATATTACTAAAACTCGAATTTAAAGGCGTAGTTGAAAATCTACCGGGTGCAAGGTATATGCTATTGAGGTAGTTCTCCGGTAAGAGCCCGCTAAACAGCGAAATTTATCCACGCTATTCGGCAAGAGGTTAAAAACCTTTGCCTCAGAGTAGTTAAGAATCTTGTTTATTCCCATCCGATAAGCGAGCGTCTCTGACCTCGCTTCTCGACTTTTAAAATCTCAAATCCTTGTTCAGTGTTCGGTGTTCGATATTCCAAATCTCCAAACAACAAAAGCTCCAAACCTTTACACCTCCAAAATTCCATTTCTTTATAGACCGGCTTCAAAATCACTCCTTGCAATCGTGCTTTCGAGTCCTATGTTTCTCTGATTTTACTAAAAGCCAATAAACAAGGAACAAGGAACACGGAACACTGTACAAAAAACAATCATTCAATCACTCTTTTTTGCAACGCCGCCTCCCAGCCTCCCGTTTCTCCATTTCATTACGAAACCGGAGTAGCCGCCAACCCGCATTTTCCTCTCCGAAAAGTAGCGAGTTGCTACCTCCCCCTGTCATTTCCCTGTAACGAAGTGAAAGAAAAATTACAAGGGGGAGAGCTGTGCTTTCGCGGGATGGTGAGGGGGCAGCTGTGCAGAAAAAATCACCTTATCCGGCAAGAGGTTAAAAACCTTTGCCTCGAAGAGATTATTGATAAGCTGTAAAATTGTGTTGCTTATATTCGGCAAGGGGTGATGACACCTTTGCCTCGGAGAAGGATTACAAGAAGAAAAGAAAGTGTAGAAAAACCCGTAACCAAGCTCTACAAAAAGCAATTCGACATCGCCCAAATTGCCGATATTATGGAAATTTCGGTAAAGAATGTCAAGGACATTTTGAAGAGTAAGGGGTTGGTGTCTTTAACCTATATCTTCTCATAATTAAATTTAAAACTATCGTAATTAGCAATTAAAAGTTTAAAAGTCAAATCATTTATAACCTTTCAATACTGCATCATTTTTAATACCATATTTGTACATATAACCTTCATCTAAATACATTGATGTCAACCCTTTCTGCCTTCAGTAATTTATCTAATTCCATTAAAGAACTCTGCAATATTTCTCTATTTTTTTTTGCAGCTTTTTATTGGAGCAGCGATAATTATCTCTTCACGAAAGCGTGAAGGGTAGAGAACATTGTATACTAAACAACCATTAAAATGACTTATGCATCAATTACTAAATCTGCCCCTTCTAAAAATCCATATTTATCATATGGGCGTATTCTAGTCTTGTATGCAGAAAATTCAATTTCAAAAAAAGGCATTGATGCTTTAATTTCCAAAGCTAAATTTCTAGCCTTTAGTCTATTAATAATTGCAGCTGGTTCAATATTAACTAGCTTTGGGTTGGAAGTTCCAAAAGTTTCTTTTGTAGCAATATGATTTGAAAATAAATTGTGCTCAAAATGAATCGCTATTCCGTATTTTGCCCCAAACTGTTCATCAATTACACTAAAAAACACAAGGTAAATTGCTTGTTTCAATACAATTTCTTCAAGTTTATTAACATCGCTATGATAAAATAAAACCGGTAAATCCAGCAATATATCTAAAGTGAAAAATTGAGGTTCTTTTATAATATAGTTCAAGAAATCACTTTCATTAGACAAAGAAAGGCTTGAAGAAAAATCTCCAAAGGAATTAAATCTGGCTCCTAATCTTGTAATGCATAAATTATAAATTGCTTTAAAAATATTCATCCTGTCAGAACTCAATAATTTACCTCTTTCATTAGGATTTAAACTTAATGTACTCGTTTGAGAGAAAACATTACCGTCCTTATCAAAATTTAAAAAATCTGAAACTTTCATATTACCAATCTAATTTTGTCTCAATACCTGTTCCATCAACATAATACATTTCACTAATGTACTTACACAATGCAAATAAAAATAATATAGAATAATAGATAAAATAATGTTACCAATAATCAATGCTCCAATAAAAGAATACCTCTTGTTTTTATCTCCTATTAATAAGTATTTTTTTGATTTCACGATATCCATTAGTACTATTATTGTAACTATCTCCAATACCAAGAAGATATCAGCACTGCTTGTATAATATGTAAAATCAGAAAAAAAATAATACCCCAAAGATGTTATAGCTAATCCAACCGTAGAGATAAAAAGCAATTTTACCGACAATAGAATTTTCTTCTCCAGTATTTGCAATATCAACCCCAACAATAAGATAAAACCATATAACCATTTTACCAGTAATAAAAATAGTGGTTTAGGAAAGTAACTTAATACATCTTCCCGATAACGCAATGTAAAAAAATCATTGATTTCATCCGTAAAAAACAATATTATTAAAAATATTAAAATATAGTATTAATGTTTTTCATACCTTGTACTTACCTAAATATTTAAGACTACTTGTCAATGAATTTAAGTCAGCCTTCCGTAATAATCGCTTTTTTACGACAAATACTTTGCTACAATCGGCATTCTTCTTCCCATTCCAAAAGCTTTTTTACTTACTCTTAGTACCGGTGCAGTTTGATATCTTTTAAATTCATTGATATTTACTAGTCTTAATACCCTTTTGACAAGTTTTTTGTCGTATCCCATTGCTATTATTTCCTTTGGACCTTTTCTTTTTTCGATATACTCAAACAGGATCTTATCCAAGATATCATAATCCGGTAGAGAATCACTGTCAAATTGGTTTGGTCTCAACTCCGCAGAAGGTGGTTTGTTGATAATATGACAAGGAATAACTATATCATCTCTATTGATATATCTGGCAACTTCATATGCCTCGGTTTTGTAAATGTCGGCTATTACCGATAATCCTCCTGCCAAATCACCGTACAAAGTACCATATCCAACCGCCATTTCGCTTTTGTTGGTTGTATTTAGCAATATATTCCCAAATTTATTGGAGTAACCCATCAATAGAGTTCCTCTTGTACGAGCTTGGATATTTTCTTCGGCTACATTGAAAGGAAGGTCTTTAAACAAAGGTTTTAGTTTGGAAGTGAATTCCTCATAGATATCTTCGATTTTTATTATTTCGTAGTCGATTTCCAGATTATCGGCTAAGTCTATCGAATCAGAAATAGAATGCTTTGAGGAAAATTGTGAGGGCATCATAATTACAAATATATTCTCATTGCCCAACGCTTCTACAGCCAAGACGGTAGTCAAAGCAGAATCAAGACCTCCTGAAAGACCGATAACGGCTTTTTTAAAACCGAGTTTTCCAAAATAATCTTTGACGCCAAGGACTAATGCATCGTGTATAAGTGCAATTTTGTCTTTTGGTTGTTCAATATTTTGCCCCTGTTTATTTACATCCTCAAGATCAAAAATCTTTATTTCCTCTTTGAAATAACTCATCTCTTCATAGACTTTACCATTTGGGGACATCACAACCGAACCTCCATCAAATATCAACTCTGTTTGCGCTCCTACATGATTTATATAAAAAAATGGGATATTATACCTATCGACATTTGCTTTTAAGACTTTTAACCTTGTTTTTGCTTGCTTATAATCAAATGGTGAAGCGGAAACATTGATAACAAAATCAGGATTGAGTTTTATCACTTCATCCATTGGATTTATGGTATATAATGGATTCTCGTTTCCAAGATTCCAAAGGTCTTCACACACATTAAGAGCTATTTTCTTCCCTTTGAACTCTACTACTGCCCACTCACTTGCAGGTTCAAAATACCGGTATTCATCGAAGATATCATAGGTAGGAAGAAGTGTTTTATGTTGCCTTAATTTTTCTTCCCCTTCGTAAAGAAAGAAAACAGAATTATACAGGTCTTTCCCTTCGATTACAGGATTTTTTGTAGGTGAACCAACAACGATTGCAATATCCTTAGAAGCTTTTTTGAGTTTATCTATACTCTTATCAGCCCTGTTGATAAAATCATTGAATTCTAAAAAATCTCTTGGGGGGTAACCACAAGTCGCCAATTCAGAAAATGCTACTATATCTGCACCTTGATTTTTTGCAATATCTACGGTATCCAACATTTTAGCAGTATTCCCTTCAAAATCTCCAATTATATAATTGAGTTGTGCGATTGCTATTTTCATATATATTATTTTTTTTGCAAAATCCCAATCATAATAACGTATTATTTCACTATGA
>JALVAD010000075.1 GCA_027011385.1 Saprospiraceae bacterium
AATACAATGTGAACAATCCGTATGTTATTGTGGAATATGCTGTCGCCAACCAAGTATTATAGACGGGTATCACTTGCTCTTTGGGATCATAGGCTTTTATTATGTCCACCAATTTATCTATTGTTTTTTTATCGTGTGTCCTGTTTACAAATCCGATACCCGGTGCAATGGAAATTAGATTGTCTTCCTTTCCAAGAGTAAGAAATCCTTCGAGATTTGCACCTCTCAATATTGCCGGATAGGTTTCGAATTCGAGTTTTTGCCTGCCGGTAAATGCTTTTACATTCCAATTTTTTGAAATATCGTATTTGAGTCTTAAGCCGTAGATAGCATTGTCGATAAAAAGCGCTCTTTGTTCATACGCCCTGAAGATTGTTCCACTCGCTATCTGATCATAAAAATGACCAGCTGTGATTTCGAGATTTTTTATTTTCTTTTTGATATACCAATTGCCAATACCTTCATCAGTATAATTGCTACTTGGATTTTTCAGATTTGAATTATTAAACATATCAAATCGTACTCCCATCTCCCATGTATCGTATGTATATCTTAGATTGAGCCAGCTTTCTGCACCATATAGCAAGTGATCATATTGGGGTATACCATCGGCACCAATTAAAGAATCCCTCAAGAAAAAATTAAAATTGCTTTCTAATCCTCCCGAAATTACACCTTTCTTTTGAGAAAAAATCTGAGTTGAAAACAGCGAGATAAAAACAATAAAAAAATACAGTTTCGGTTTATTTAAGTACATATCTTCAATTGTTGAATTGATTAATAAATTATTGATGAGCAAATATAGATATTATGGAGAAATAATAAGTTAAACATTTATTTTTTTATAAACATTTAATTTTTCAAGCAAATAATATTTTTTCTAGTACCTTTGCGATTTTGGTTACTGTCTACACAAATACAGACACTAATCGAAGAATAATTTATGTGTTATAAAATAGACAAAATGAGAAATTTCTTTTATAATAAATCGGTTGTTTTAGGTCTTATTGCTTTCTTTATGTTGATTTCATGTTCGACAAATAAAAAAGAAATGAAGGCATTGGATTTGATGAGTTATGGAGTTCCCTTAAAAGTGAAAGCTCCTGAAGGGACTAAAGTGGAAGTTAAAGATATGAGCATCTACAAAGATATTACTTTGAAGGACGGGAAAGACTATTTTGTACAGATTATAAGTACTTCAGCGACTACAAATGATATATCAAAAATAAAAGAAGAGCGATTGGCAGAAGTTAAGCAAAACCCATTTTTTCATAAAGTCATATTGGATGAGAAAAATGGTTTTGTATTTGAAAAACAAATTACTGATTCTACATTTAATTATGATTTTAGATATATCAAACTTCAAGGGGACAATCAATTCACTTTTCAAACCGGTTTGTTTGGTCTTTTCACCAAATATCAGGTTCTTAATATGTATAATTCCGTAAAATAATCCGGGGATAAAGAAATTCTTTATCTGCCTCTGTAAAATCTCATTGGATAGCTTGGGGTGATATTGCCCGTGCGTATATTTTCCAGTTTCTTTTTGAGCATTCTCAGTTTTAGAGGTTTAAATTTTTCCACAAATAATTTACCATCCAAATGGTCGTATTCATGAAGAATTACCCTAGCATTGAATCCGTCATAAGTTTCGATATGTTCATTGAAATCTTCATCGACATATTGAATTTTTACTATTGTTTCCCTTTCTACATTGCCATTGATTTCGGGAAAAGAGAGGCAACCTTCTTCATAACTACTCAACTCACCGGATTTTTCCAGAATATGAGCATTGATAAAAGCTTTTTTGATACCACTTTTGATTTCCATATCTTTTTCGATTTGAATAGTATCTACGACGAATAATCTAATTGATTTACCAATTTGGGGTGCTGCGAGCCCTACGCCATTAGTTTTATACATAGTCTCATACATATCTTCAATAAGATTTCCAAGTTCTTTTAATTCTTCTTTGGAAATATCTTTTGCTATTTTTTTCAAAACGGGTTGTCCGTATGCGTAAACAGGTAATTGCATTTTAAATATGATTTAGATATCGTTGTAAAATTAAAACAGAGCTGACTTTATCAAGCATTGATTTATCTTGCCTTTTTTTCTTCTTCATTCCCATTTTAACCAATACATCTTTTGCTTCAAAGGAGCTCAAACACTCATCTTGTCTTGCTATTTGAATAGAAGGAAAATCCTTTTTGAGTTTGGTTATCAATTCTTGTATGTTTTTTTCAAAATATACGGGACTGCCATTATATTGTTTTGGCTGACCGATTACAATTTTCTCTACATCTTCAGTTTTTAGATAATTATCCAAAAAATCATATAAATCTTTAGTCAAAACAACGTCTAAAGGATTTACAATTATCTGAAGTGGGTCGGTCGTAGCGATTCCGGTTCTTTTAGTACCAAAATCTAAACCTAATATTCTGCTCATAAACATTTAGCTTTATCAAGATAAACTCATAAACAATTATCATTTGATAAAGGTTTTGCAAAATGGCTGAATATTTATTCATACAGCTCCAATCTGCTTTTTAATCTTGAAACTTCGTTTTGGAGAGTATTTATTTGATCAATCAAATTGTTAATTATATCCAAGCCTTCAAAATTTACATCCAGATCAAAATGAATACGCATCAATCGCTCAATTCTGTTTATATCATCTATATGTATATGCTTTGTAGTTTCAACTTCGATTACTTTAACCAAATCATATTTGGAGAGCGAATCAATAAATTGTTGAGGAATATCATAATTTACACAAAACTTACTTACTGAAATTGTTTTCATATTCTATCTTAATTTTGATAATTCTGTAAATAATTCTTTTTCTTTTGGGCTTAGATTGGTTGGAATCTTAATGCTATATGTAATAATTAGATCCCCATATTGTCCTTCTTTTTTATAAACAGGAAGCCCTTTGCCTCTCAATTTTACTTTGGTGTTATTTTGTGTTTCAGCTTTAATTTTCAGTTTTACTTTTTTCCCATCAATAGTATTTATCACAAAATCTCCACCCAGCACAGCTTTGTATAAGTCTAAATCTAGTGTCAAATACAAGTTGCTGCCATCACGTTTAAAAGCAGTGTTATTTTCAATATTAAATTTGATATACAAATCACCGTTAATGCCTCCTTCACCAACTTGTTCGCCGTGATTCTTAATTTTTATCACTTGACCATCACGAACACCTGCCGGAATTGTAATTCGTATCTTTTTGTTATTTACGGTTATGGTTTGTTTATGAGTTTTTAATATATCCGTTAAATTTAAATGCAATTCAGCATTGTAGTCTCTTCCCTTGAATCTTGCACGCCTGCTTCCTGTTTGACCGCTAAAGCCACCTCCAAACATAGAGCTAAAGAAATCAGAAAAATCTTCTTCGCTAAAAGACGAATAAGTTTGTCCTCCTTGTCTGCCGCTATATTGTCTTCTTTGTTGTTTAGCCTTTTCAAATTCTTCAGCATGCATCCAATCTTTACCGTATTTATCGTATTTTTTCCTGTTTTCAGGATTGCTCAATACTTCATTGGCTTCATTGATTTGAACGAATTTTTTTTCGGCTTCCTTATTGCCCGGATTTACGTCCGGGTGGTATTTTCTAGCGAGCTTTCTATAGGCTTTTTTGATCTCCTTTTCGGATGCATCTTTTTTTACACCCAGTACTTTATAATAATCTATATACTCCATAAAACTTATCGTTTTCTTTTATACTCGTATTCTTTTTTTTCAAGTTCGTATTGGCGTTTTGCCATTTTTTTAAAATCAGAAAATAGTGAATTTGTCAATTTAATAATGTCTTCTCCCTCTTTTGCAAGTAACAGTTTTTTGCTTTTCAAGTTTAAAGATACACTTACTTTATAAACGGAAGAAGTTTTATTGAAAATAACTTCAAGTTTTAAGTCTTTATCGTAATTTTTAAATAATTCAGAATAGTATTCCAATTTTTCTTCACATAATTCTTTTAATTCTGATTCTAATTCCTTATTGATTTCCTTGGTGTTTTTAATGATTAGTTTTACCATGATTTATTGTTTTAATTTTATTTATTGAAGATGTATAAATGTTTA
>JALVAD010000076.1 GCA_027011385.1 Saprospiraceae bacterium
TTTATTTTTATTTTAAATGTAAATTTTATTCTTCAATAACAATCATTTATCATCGTTGAGCTTAAAATCTGACTTAACATTGAAAAGTACAATCATATCATTAATGGTATCTTTTAAGTCTTTTCTATGTGTAATAAAATCCAAAAATCCATGATCCAATAAGAATTCAGACGTTTGGAAACCTTCCGGCAAATCTCTTTTAATTGTTTCCTTAATAACTCTTGGACCGGCAAAACCTATCAAAGCCTTGGGTTCAGCAAAATTAATATCTCCCAGCATAGAAAACGAAGCTGTCACACCACCTGTTGTAGGATTAGTCATAAGGGAAAAATACGGTAAACCTGCATTAGCCAATTGTGCTAATTGAATTGAAGTTTTTGCCATCTGCATCAATGAGAAAGCTGATTCCATCATTCGAGCTCCTCCTGATTTGGAAATTATAAGCAAAGGCAATCTGTGCTCTATACAATAGTCTACAGCTCTACTGATTTTTTCACCTACTACAGATCCCATTGAACCACCAATATATCCAAAATCCATTGCTGCTATGACCAATGGCTTTTGTTTTACTTTTCCAACAGCAACCTCTATTGCTTCCCTTCCGGGTTTCTTCTTATCTGCCGCTTTTAACCGATCTTTATATGATTTCAAGTCAGTAAATTCGAGAAAATCTTTGGACTTAATATTCGTAAATAATCTGATGTACTTACCATCAAAAATTATTTTAAAATACTCACCCGGACCTATCCTTTCGTGATAATCACATTTAGGACAGACATATAGATTCTCTGATATATCTTTATTTGTAGTAGTATGCCCACATCCTTTGCATTTAAACCAAAGTCCGTCAGGCGTATCTTTTTTTAAATTTGAGCTTGTCTGCACTCCTTTTTTTAATCTTTTAAACCACCCCATAAATTATTTTAAAAATTTATTTATGTTATCAAATTCCACAGGATTATGCCGCAAATATACTCAAAGCATTTAGGATTCCGGTAATTTTAATAAATATATTTAAAAAATGCCAAGGCATGATAGTATGACTATTATTGAAATACAATTAATAAGTTTTAGTTCAATTGCCCCATAATATAAATAGAAATTGCCATCAGGAATTCAAACTACTTGCTAGTAAAGGAGATGTGCAAAAATTGATAATTATTTATTAACTTTCAATGTTTTTTTTATATTTGTTTTTGACTATAGCTTATTATAGTGGTCTGTACAAGTTTTACAAAATATTTGATTTGAATATGAGAACCAAATAAACCCATTATCAAATGAAAAAAATTATTATTTTAGTATCAGTATTTTTTCTAAGTATTGGCATCATATCCGGGCAAAATTGCGGAAATCACTCTATTCATATTTTTTCACAATCTGAAATTGACAATTTCCGTATTTTTCATCCGGGATGTGTTGATATCGAAGAAGACTTAATTATTGATGTAGGCAATATTACAAATTTAGATAGTTTATCACATCTAAAAACGATAAGGGGAAGTCTGATTATTGAGGATACAAAACATTTAAAAAACATTAATGGGCTGAACAAATTGGATAGCATAGGAAGTTTAATTATTAAAAGAAATAGAGCCCTTGAAAATTTGAATGGGTTTAAAAATCTGAAATATATCGAAAATAATTTTTCCGTTTTGGAAAATAAAAATTTGGAGAAACTGGATGGATTTGATTTATTAGATTCTATAAATGGAGAGATCAACATTGATTCCAATGACTCTTTGATTGATATCTCAGGAATAAATAATTTACATTATTTGGGTAAAGATTTCTTAATAAAGAATTGTAAATCTTTGGTAAATTTAGGTGATTTTAAAAAATTTACAAATTTAGGTGGTAATCTTGAGTTTCTTGATAATCTGAAATTAGCTGACCTTAAAGGTTTAAACCATCTTGATACCATCAATGGAAATTTGGAAATAAAAAACATCTCGATTGATACAATAAACGGATTTGTCAATTTGAATTTTCTTGGAGGAACTCTAAAAATTTCAGAAAACCCGAAATTAGAAGTTATAAATAGCCTTAAACATATCAAAAATATAAAAGGTGATATTATTCTAAGTAAAAATAAAAAATTATCAAACTTGAATAGCTTTCAAAACTTAGATTCTGTTTCAGGTAGCATAACGCTAGAATTTAACGGCAAATTAGCAGCTTTACCTAAGTTTGATAGCCTTACGTACATAGGAGGAAATTTTAAATTTTTAAGTAATAATTCAGTAAACAAGATCAATAGTTTTGATAATATTAAAAGCATAAACGGTGATATTTATGTGCATTTTAATAATAAACTAACAAAAATAGATGGATTTAATAAACTTGCGAATTTAGGGGGCTTTGATATTGCACATAATGAATTATTGGAAGAAATTTCGGGATTTAATCGTGTTGACACTATAAAAGAATCATTTGCTTTATCCAATAATCAGGAGCTAAAAACTGTGAATGGGTTCAATGATTTATCAATTGTTCAAGATGATTTTTTAATCTATAAAACTGCTTTACAGGATATAGAT
>JALVAD010000077.1 GCA_027011385.1 Saprospiraceae bacterium
ATGTGAATGGAATGGTCATTTTCTATGCAGATAAGATAACCAAAAGTATGGAAAACACAATAGACGAGACGAATAGAAGAAGAGCTATCCAAAAAGAATACAATGAAAAACACGGCATAATTCCTACATCATTGAATAAAACCAGAGAAGAGATCCTTTCAAAAAAATCAATCCTTGATATTCGTGGAATTGAATCCAAAGCCTATATTGAGCCGGAAAATACCGGTATCGCAGCAGATCCTGTCATTGGGTATATGAATAAAGACCAAATTAAAAAATTGATAAATGATACTGAAATTAAAATGAAAAAAGCTGCTAAAGACTTAGATTTTATTTCAGCGGCACATTTTCGTGATGAAATAGCAGCATTAAAAAAGAAACTTTAATGAAATATAGAATTCTGATATTATTAGTTATTTTTGTACTTTCATCCATCAGATTGAACTCACAGGATAATTACTTATACTTTCTTAACAATACAGATGATGCAACTTTGGCTAGAATCAAAATAATTGAAACAGCCAAAAAAGAATTATTGATTTCTTATTTTATTTTTGATGATGATCCTTTTGGTTTAGTTAGTTTGGATGTATTGCTCTTGCAAAAAGAATTGTATCCTGACTTGAAAATAAGAATATTGTTAGATGCTTCTGCAAATGGCATTGACAAAAGCTTGTTATATTATATGGAGCAGCACGGAATTGAGATAAAAGAATTTCATCCATTACCTAAATTATTTGTTCCATGGAGTAAAATGAGTATCAAGAATTTTTTCAATGCACTTAATAATTTAAACTATCGAATGCATGATAAAATGATTTTGGCAGATGATGATATGTTGATTATTGGTGGTAGAAATATTGAAAATTCGTATTATGGTTTGAATAGTAAAAATTTCCATGATCGCGATCTTTTTTTTAAATCAAAACCTTTAGTTGCCGATGTAAGAGAATATTTCAACCAACTGTGGAATAGCAATCATGTTCAAAAAATAACATATTATCATGGTGATAAGAAAGGTAAATGGCGTGATAAGATGGTCAATAAACTGATAAATATAAGAAAGTATATTTTGTCAAAGAAGTCAATATATCAAAAACTGATTTCTGCAATTGATCCAAAAACAAAAGGTATTAAATTCAAAAAAGTCAAATTCCTCAATTCATATGATAAAGTAAAAAACAAATTTAATCCGGAGTTTTTAAGTACAAGCTTATACAATTTAACGATAAATACTAAAAAATCATTTATTATTGAGACGCCGTATCTATTGCCAACAATCAGGTTTTATAAACTTTTGAGGTATTTCAAATCAAAAGGGGTTAAAATGCAATTTGTAACAAACTCTTTTTGCTCCACAGATGCAATGCCTGTTGCAGCTGCCTATGACAATGAGAAACCTAAATTGGAAGAATTGGGAGTCGAGCTTTACGAATATCTGGGGCCGGACTATCTTCATGCAAAATCAGCGGTTTTCGACGATAGTTTAGCTTTGGTTGGCTCTTATAATATGGATCCAAGGTCTGCTTATATCAATACAGAATTGGTTTTTGTTATCGATGATAAAAATATTGCTAAAGAACTTAAAAGGTTAATTACCGAAGATATGGAAAATAGTATAAGTACTAAGGTCATTTCGGATAATTCTTTTGGCGGATTTTATGATTGTGATAAATCCAGAAAAGCTATTATGACCTATGTTATTTTTAAATTTTTAACCAAATTCGGTTGGCTCTACAATCTATTCTAAAATAAAGACTCAAAGAAAAAAGATAAAATGCACCAAAAAAAATAGAGGCTCGAAAGCCCCTATTTTTTTATTATACTGATTCTACCTGAATAGATAAAGCGCGCATATATTATTTTACAATTATAAATCTTGTATTTCCTTTCAATCTTCCTTTTGAGTATATTTGAAGAATATATTGACCATTTCTCAATCTTGAAATATCCAATAAGTTTCTTTTATTTCTCAAATTTTTAGATAAAAATACTTGTCCCATAGTATTCAAAACCTTAACTTGATAATCTTTATTGTATTCCTCAAACTCTACAGTTAAATAATTATCTGTTGGAACAGGATAGATATTTACGATATTATCATCATTGAGTTCTATCGTAGCTTCAGGAACATTAGTACCATTAAATGTTGGCGCCTTGAATATAAAATCTCCAGTTCCATTTGGTACTCTGGCATAAGCTACATTTGTAGTTTGCTCTCCAAAAGTCAATGAATCTATAAATGACCCATCTCCATTTGTCAATAATAAATCTTCACCACCTGAACTCAATTTTATTTTTGCGTGAAGACCTTCTTGATCAGTATCCTTATCAGCCCAAACAATCAAATAAGAGTTTGCTTTAATAAATGTATCTGCTGGGAATTGCCAAGCTTGCGGCTTACTGAATTTATCAGAAAGATAAACATTTGACAAATCTATATCATGGTTAGTATTGTTATAAAGCTCTATCCAATCGTCAAATTCACCATCTTGGTCAGCGATTCCACTCAATGAATCATTACTGGCAAGAAATTCATTAATGACCACATCATGCCAATTAATATTTTCTACAACTTTCACAAAACCGTTTTCCAATGCTTCTTTAAAATTGACTTCCTCTGCATTTTCTACCGATCCATCTTCTTTCAATAAAAGTGCCACTATTTCCATATTTTCAGTCTTATATCCATCAGGAACAGTATAATTAAAATTCAGCACTTCAACATCTGTAGTATTATGTGAACCTTCTAGTAATTCACCTTCATATTTTCCCAAACAAGCACGTCCTACTTCGTTATATGTCATTTTAGATGAGGACACCGGATTAGGTTCAGTCTGCCAATTGTGTCCCGCACCAATTAATGCAGGCTTTCTGCCTGAGTAATAATTTGCTTGATTCCAACCGGATCCGCTTCCTTTCAAACCGTTTTCTACTAAGATTACAGATACATGGTATTTATCGTTATTATCATTTAGAAATGATGTTGAAACGGAGACTTTAAGTTTTCGAGAATTTTCTTCAAAATCTGAACCTATAAGCATTTTACCGGTAGTTGGTTTTTGAATTTCTTCAAGGAACAAACTCTCAACATTACCCGGATCTAACTCTTTATTTCTCATTGATAACATTCCGGGAAAACCCCAATCGTTATTAGTAAGCTTAGAAGCTAATGCGGCTGATCCCGGATAATACTTGACACTTTCTTCCATTGGGTCACCGTTGTGAACAGCGATTCCAATAAAATAATCGGGATATTTTTTTGCCATATAATCTAATGCAACAGCCCCTCTAGGACACCATCCACACCATGTACCCGTCAGTTCCTCACCAACATATTTTTTATCAGGAGCAGGAACAACAGCAGAAGTTTCAACATCCTTTTTATTATTTTCAATATTATCATCTGTTTTACCGTTTAAACTCAATATTTCAACTTCCATGTTATTTTGACCTGCGAGTAGGGAAATAGAGTCATCAAATTCAAATGTGTATCTGTCCAAAGTCTTTAATGAAATATTATCAAAAGTTTTAGTTCCATTTTGTGCACCATACGTCCATTTAGCTTCAAAGCTAGTTATGGTATCAATACCGACATTGATTAATTCTCCACCAATATTACTTTTCATATTTACTAACCCCAATGAGTTTTCTGCATAAGCATTAAGCATAGCTCCATCATTTTGTAATGGAACAAAGGGTGCATAATCAAAACTAAAATCGTCAATATAGTAAGATGACTGCTCGTTTCCTCCAACAGACTTACTGTTTACTGGGTAAAAATCAATTGCATAAAACTTATTAATAACAGAAGAAAAACTTCCTACAACTTCTCCATCAATTTCAACCGTCCATACATTTATAGTCATATCCCCAACAATTTTCAAATCGAACCAAGTATTAGTAGGATATGAGCTATTTATTGAAATTATATTATTACCACTTTGAGTAACATAAAACTTACCATCATTGACCATATAGACATCAAAAGTATATGCATCACCCAATTTACTTGCTCCTTGAAAGTTGAAATACCCTCCTTTATCCTTGTCAACA
>JALVAD010000078.1 GCA_027011385.1 Saprospiraceae bacterium
GCTTTTACATATATGCCATTTCATTATCTAATAATAATATTTATAGGATTGCTTATTGCAATAAATTGGGGATTAAAGAAGTTGGTAAGATGATAAATTAAATTAAAAAAAAGTCCGATTTCATTAAATCGGACTTGGCAACGATTTTCTTATTAATTAACATGAAAGCTGTAATAAGTAATTTCTCTGTTTATAAGACGCACATTTTCAACAAAACGCTGCCTGCACTTTTTTTATTTGCAATATTTTTTTCTTGCAGTACCTCAAAAAGATATGATAATACAATTATTTTAGATAGAAATTTACGCAAAAGCGATAGAACTGAAATCGTGAAAATTGCAAAAAAACTACTTGGCTCAAAATATAGATATGGTGGAAATACCCCAAGGAAGGGGTTTGATTGCTCTGGTTTCACTAGCTATGTTTATGGTAAATATGGTTATTATTTACCAAGAACATCCAAGTCACAATCAAAAATTGGAAAAAAAATAAAAATTAAAAACGCAAAACCAGGAGATTTAGTTTTTTTTAAAAATAAAGGGAAAATTAATCATGTTGGAATTGTGGTATCCAATAAAAACAATAGTTTAATTATAATTCACAGTACTACAAGTAAAGGTGTGAAAAAAGATGATGTTTTAAATAGTACATATTGGAAAAAAAGAATTACCTTTGCTAAGGATATAATAACACACTAATCGAAAAACGAAAATAATGTTTAATCTGATACTGTTCGGTCCTCCGGGATCAGGGAAAGGGACACAAGCAGCTAAAATTACCGAAAAATATAATTTGCACCATATTTCTACCGGAGATTTATTTAGGTGTGAATTAAAGAATGAGTCTGAATTGGGAAAAGCTGTAAAAAGATATCTTGATAAAGGTGAATTGGTTCCTGATCATATCACAATAAAAATGCTTAATAAAAAAATACAATCTTTTGAAAACCCAAATGGATTTCTACTTGATGGATTTCCTAGGAATAAAGCTCAAGCTGATGCATTAGGGGAACTATTCAAAGAGCTTGGAACTGATGTTGATTTGCTTCTTGCATTGGATGTAGGGGAAGAAGAAATTGTCAAAAGGATTTTGAATAGAGCAAAAACTTCAGGAAGATCAGATGATATGGATGAAAATATTATTCGTAGTCGATATCAAATATATAAAGAATTTACTCAAAATGTTTTTGATTATTACAAAAAGCTTAATAAAGCCAAAAAGGTTGATGGAGTAGGGGAAATTGATGTTGTGTTTAATAGATTGTGTTGTGCAATAGATGAACACAAAGACAAATAGATTTAAATGGCAGATAACAATTTTGTAGATTACGTAAAAATATATTGTAAAAGTGGTAAGGGAGGAGCTGGCTCAGTTCACTTTCGTAGAGATCGTTTAAGTGCCAAAGGTGGTCCTGATGGAGGTGATGGGGGTAAAGGCGGGAGCATTATTCTCAGAGGTAATAAACAAATGTGGACACTTTTACCGCTTAAATTTAGAAAGCACGTAGCTGCCGGTGATGGTGAAAATGGAAGAGGAGCTCAAAAAACCGGTGCAGATGGAGAGGACATTATTCTTGAAGTACCTTTGGGAACAGTTGCAAAAGACTTTGAAACTTATGAAGAATTATTTGAAATTTCTGAACACGGGGAAGAAAAAGTTTTGCTGCAAGGAGGAATGGGAGGTCTTGGCAATGTCAATTTCAAATCTTCAACAAATCAAACGCCCCGATATGCTCAACCCGGAACTCCGGGCAAAGAGCGAACAAGGATTCTTGAGCTAAAACTATTAGCTGACGTTGGTTTGGTCGGCTTTCCAAATGTGGGAAAATCCACACTCCTAGCTGCTATTACTGCTGCAAAACCCAAAATAGCAAATTACGAGTTTACTACACTAGTGCCCAATCTTGGTATTGTAAAATACCGTGACAATCGCTCGTTTATAATGGCGGATATCCCGGGAATAATCGAAAATGCTCATGAAGGCAAAGGACTTGGTCTGAGATTTCTAAGGCATATCGAAAGAAACTCTGTGCTACTATTTATCATTCCTGCTGATGCCGAAGATATCAATAAACAATATCGTATATTGCTGAATGAACTAAAAGAGCACAATCCCGAACTTTTGGATAAACCGAAGTTTGTTGCGATATCGAAATTAGATTTAATCGATTCAGAATTGCAGGAAATGATAGAAAGTGAATTGGATTTTGGTAATGTCTCGCACTTATTCTTTTCTGCTGTCACCGGAAAAAATCTTATTGAGCTTAAAGATGAACTTTGGGAATTAATGAATAGATAATTTACTCAAATTTTAGCATTATGAAAATTTTAATCATTGGTGGAGGAAGTATGGGTATGACTTATGCCAAAAGCTTTTTGAGTTCACATATAGTCAAATCTGACGGAATGATGATCCTTGAGAAATCGGAAGAAAAAGCAATTGAATTACAAAAGCAAAATATTGGAACATTATATTCAAACCCCGGAGAGTTTATTAAAAATGCTGATCTGATTATCCTAGCTGTCAAGCCTCAAGATATACAAGCATTATTTGATTCTCTCAAAGGATATTTGGATAGCCAACAGGTGATATTATCCATAATGGCTGGTGTCAAAATGCAAACTATCTGCAACTCTTTAGCTGTAACAAAAGTCATAAGAGCAATGCCAAACCTAGCTACTCAAATAGGGAAAAGCATGACAGTATTCACTTCGACAAATGATGTGACTAGAATCGAACTTGTGATGGTTCAAAATCTGATTAACACCACGGGAAAATCCATATATACTAATGATGAATCTATGATAGACGCAGCCACTGCAATATCCGGTAGTGGTCCGGCTTATGTCCTGTATTTTATGGATTCCTTGATTAAAACAGCTATTGAGATGGGATTTTCTCCATCTGAAGCTGAATTGTTGGTTGCACAAACTTTCAGAGGCACTACGGATTTATTTAGACAGAGTAATCTCCCAGCTAAAGATTGGATTAATAAAGTCGCTTCCAAAGGAGGAACAACAGAAGCCGCGATTAAGTCTTTTGACGAGAATAAACTAAATGAAAAAATAGAGATAGGTGCTAAAGCTGCCCTTGAAAGAGCAATTGAGCTGGGGGAAAATAAAACAGACTTTTCAAAATAACTTTTTCCCAAATATAAGATTGGTGGAACTAAAATTGATTAGTTTTGTGTTATACTTTTGTAATTGGGTGTTAATAGAAGAACCCTTACGCTCCCTTTCTTGGCGAATCTACTTTTTAATTCGCTAAGAGGTTGGAAACCTTTAGCTCGGTTTTGTTATTTCCTTACCTTTTGATGGATCTTTATCATTAATGAAAGGCTTTCCTCCTCCTTTTGTTATAATCCTCACCCCCTGATGAAATATTCATAAATGAATTTCACAGGGCATGCTTGCCCTCTCCTTTTAAGAAAGATTTTCCTGTTTTTTTAAAATGATATTCAAAAAAAAGGAAAAACTCAATAAAAGGAGAAGGGGTCGGGGGTTGAGGTTGAAAAGTAGAGGGGAGATAAAAGGAGTAAGCAGGAGAATGAAGTTGAAAAGTGAAAGGTGAAAGATTCGGGGGATGAGGATATAAATCATCAATTAATTCTTAACTTCTTACCTATATAGATATAAATTATACTATTTTTGTATATAAATAATAAATCATATTCGATGAGATACTTTAATTTACTTTTTATAATACTGCCGGTTTTGTTTTTTTCTTGTAAAACAGATGTAAAAAAACGAGATAATCAAAAGCCGGTTGAAACGCAAGTAGCTTTAGCAAAACCACAAGCATTGTCAGAATTATTTGAGAAAATTCCCGAACTGAAGTACTACCATAACAAAGTAGTGGAGTCTTTGAAAAATGATCCACCAATATTGAGGCTTGATGACAGTGAGATAAGAGATGAAAAACAAAAAAAAGCTCAAGAAATTGCAATAAACAATAAAGATTTTATTAGAGATGTTTATGATCCGGAGACGCATGCTCCTATTAGAAATGAAATAATGAATGTTCGTCAAGCTCTTCCCAGTGATATCCCCCCTAAAATACATTGCAACAAAGAAGATTGTTATAGAGTATCGATGTATAATTATTTTTGGAATAGTACCACAATAGCCTTGGTTAATGTAAAAAAAGGTCGGGTTATTAATGTGAAAAGACTTATAGACGGTCAAGCAGAATTGAATAAAAGGCTTACTGATATTGCAATCAATATAGCTATTAATTCACCTGAAGTTATTGAGGCTCTAGGTATAAATCCTGAAGAGAAAGAGGCTACAATGTCTAATGTTAAAACAGCATTGAACGGCACTAAATGCGAGAGGTCAAAGCATCTTTGTGTTGCGCCTACTTTCTTAAATCATATTAATAAAAAAGCCCTTTGGGCTATTGTTGATCTCACTGACTGGAAACTTGTTGGGATCGCATGGACGGAACTTGGAGAGTATGGTCCGATACCTAAAACTACTGAAAGAGATATTCAAAATAAATTTGTAATGCAGCATTTTTGTGAACAAAACAATGACACAATTCTAGGTGATTGGAAAGTCAATTATCGCTTAACCAGTTCAGATGGCCTCGAGGTTTTTGATACTAAATACAAAGGTAAAACTATAATTAATTCATCAAAAATTGTAGATTGGCATGTCAGTTACCTTTATAAAGAAGGGATGGGATATAGTGATGCTACCGGATGTCCTATGTTTAGCTCTTCTGCTGTAGTTGCTTTCAACGGCCCGTATGTTGAGAATATAACAAATGCTGCCGGAAAGACTATTGGAAAAGCATTAGTTCAGGATTTTAGAAGTCCTATTTGGCCGGCGCCATGTAATTATCGTTATCAAAGTAGATTTGAATTTTACAATGATGGTAGATTTAGGATTACAGGAGTCAATCACGGTAGAGGTTGCAATACAGATGGAGTCTATAAACCGATATTTAGAATAGATCTTGCTACTGATGATAAAGCGGAAGATTTTGCTACATGGAATGGGCATAAATGGGAAACATGGATCAAAGAAAAATGGATGGATCAAAAAGATGCTAAATATACAAAAGATAATTATTGGATGAAATTGAGTTCAAAAACGGGCGATGGTTATTATATAGAACCTGGGATCGGACAATTTAAACATAATAGAGGTGATAGTGCATTTATATACATTTCAGCGTTTCACGATGATATAGATGAAGGCTCAACTGATATGGTGACGATAGGGACTTGTTGTAATTATAATTATAAACAAGGGCCTGAAAAATTTCTTGCTCCTCCCGAAGACTTAACAGGAAAACATTTAGTCCTTTGGTATGTCCCCAGAATGCATAATGATAATACAAAGGGGAAAGAATATTGTTGGTCAACAACTGTAGTTGAAAATGGTAAAAGTGTGACCAAAACCTGGCCGGGAATAGTAGGCCCGATGTTTGTTCCTATAAAAAAACAATAGTCTATGTCTGGAAAAAAAACAAAAGCCAATAGAGCTACAAAGCAAAAAGCAAAATCTAAAAAATCAAATTCGAAAAAAAGAACAGGATTGTTAATAGTCTCAATTCTTATTTTTGGAATTTTAGGTTTAATCGCTTTTGGGTTGTCAAAAAGCAAAGGTGGTAAAAAAGAGAAAAAGCATTCTAATACATCAATCTCAAAGCAAAACAAAGTAATTTCTTCCTGCAAAAGAAGTCCGTTATTCCCCACAAAACACGGGATGAAAGCGCCCTTTGCTGTAGATCTCAGGCAAGGAACAGCGTTCAGAGGACTTAGAATAATCGAAGCAAGAAGAAATGGCAAATATTTGCAGTTACCAGGTTGGGATAAATTTGGATTCCTTGGATTATACACATTGGACAATAAAGGTAATATTTTTACGGCACCTATGCCATATGTTAGTATTGATATCAACCCACCTAAAGAGCAAGACCGAATACTTAAAGTTGACGCGAGAACAGGTAAAATGAGTGTTTTTATGAATCTACCGTTTACCAAGCCTCCAAGTGCAAAAAATCCTTTTGGAGTGATAGGTTTAGAATATGACTGTACTACAAATAGCCTTTATGCAACATCTGTTGCCGGTTCTACTTACAAAAAAGAATATGGAAAAATATTTCAAATCAATCCGGACACAAAGATAATATTGGATACTTATGATAATCTAGATGCGATGGGCGTCACTATTTTTGCCGGAAAAACAGGTAGAAGAATTTACATCGGACTGGCTCGTAAACCTGAAGTTTATTCCATTGGACTTGATGAGCAAGGTGGTTTTAAACATGATCTTAGATTTGAATTTTCGCTTAAAGATGTCTCCGGTGGAGCAGATGTAAAAGCTCACAGGATGCGTATTAAAGATAATGTCATGACTTTGAAAGCAAGGGAATTTAGCTATTCTCTTATTACAGCTAGCGTGTCTATGCGTACAATTTACAAGTACAAGTACAATCCTGAAAAGGATAAATGGGAATTTATAGAATTGCATAGTGAAAATCCTAATGCACATTTGAATAATAATTTATAGTAAAATGTATAGGTTATTTGTGATATTATCCTTTGTTTTTCTTTTTTATTCTTGTAGAAATGATTCTCAAGAAGAAGATTTCTCCGAAAAGATTGTTTTTAAAATTGGAATATCCAAGGAGCCTGCTGCTCTGCTTCCTTTTAAAAGAAGAGGAAGAGCTGAATTACAAATAAATCCATACATTTTTCCTCAAATTGCCGATTTTGATCCGGTAACTCGTAAATTGATTCCTAGCCTAATTGAAAAAATCCCCTCTGAAATAAAAATAGATACCGGCAAGCATAAGGGATTGTTGAAATATTCACTTGAACTTAGAAAAGATGCAAAATGGGATAATGGTATGCCTATAACAGCAAAAGACTATATCTTTTCTGTAAAGATACTCCTCGACCCAATGCTTGATATTCATCCGGCCATTAGAAATCAATTTAAAAGTATCAGAGATATAGTTTTGGATAAAAATAATCCTCAAAGATTTGATGTTTACACAGTAAATGATTACATGCTGTCAAAAGAATTGGTGACTAATATGGAATTATATCCCGAATATTTCTACGATTCTTTGCATGTATTAAGAAAATATGACTATCCTTATTTTCTCAATTCAAATAAGATAGCAAAACTATTGGAAGAGACACAGGGTTCAAAACAGTTTGCAAAAAAAATAAATGGTACTTATTTTATGCGTGAACATATATCAAATATTGGCCCATACAAATTGCTTAAATGGGAAGCTAATAGGTATTTGTCTTTGGGGAAAAAGGAAAATTGGTGGGGAGAGAAATACTCCCGAATGAATACTTATCTAAAGAATAATCCTGATAAAATTATATTCAAAATAATACCAGATAAAACCACTGCTCTTGCTGAATTGAAAAATGACAATATTGATCTTCTTAGTGATGTGCCGGGAATTGATTTCAAAAGGCTAAAAGAAGATACTTTATATAATAAAAAGCTGGATTTTTACAGCCCTTTGGCACTTAAATATAGTGTTATCATAATAAACAATAGAAACAAAATACTCAAAGATAAGCGAGTTAGAAAAGCATTGGCACATCTTACAGACGTTGATTTTATTATTAAAACATATGGGACGGGTGAAGAGAAAAGGCTAACCGGACCTATACATTTGTCTAAACAGTATTACGATAAGTCTTTAACTCACATAAATTATAATGTGCATAAAGCTAAAGACCTGCTTAGTGAAGCAGGCTGGAAAGACTCTGATGGAAATGGTGTCTTAGATAAAATAATTGATGGGAAGAAAACTGAGTTTGATATTAGTTTTAAGATTATAGGGAGAAAAATCGAGAAAAATGTAGCACTTCTGCTGAAAGAAAATGCTAAAAAGGCAGGAATTAATATTGAAATAATAAATAAGACTCGTAAAGAGTATCGCAATGACCGTAGAAACTTCAAGTTTGATTTGCTATTGTCAAATATATCCAAAGATTTAGTTGATTATGACCCTTATCCCAGATGGCACAGCGACAATATCAATCCCGGAAAATCAAATCTTACAGGTTTCCATACTGATGAATGTGATCTTATTATAGAAAAAATTATCAGATCTAAAAATCAAAAAGAAAAAAAAGACCTATATAAAAAATTTCAAGAAATCATTTATGAAAATCAACCTGCGATATTTCTTTATGTTCCTACCAATAATATCATAGTTAACAATAAGTACAAAATAGTGACAAGCATAAAACGACCGGGATATTTTGCTAATACAGTCGAGTTAAAATCTGATTCAAAAACTAATCTAAAATAAAAGGGAACTATCCTTTTAAAATTTTTATTCCTGCTGATGCTCCTATCCTTGTCGCTCCGGCTGTTATCATTTTCATCGCGTCCTCTCGAGTCCTAATACCTCCGGAAGCTTTTACTTCAGCTTTATCTCCTGCAATTTTTTTCATGAGTTCTACATGTTCTACAGTTGCTCCTCCAGTTCCAAATCCTGTACTGGTTTTAAGGAAATCCACTTCAAATTCAAGACATGCTTTTGCAAGTTCTTCAATTTGTTGATTTGTCAAGTAGCAAGTTTCAAAAATAATTTTAAGAAGCTTATTATTCCTTTTTACAACCGAGCTCATAGTCTCTAAATCATATTTCACAGACTTCCAATCACCATCTTTTATTGCGGGTACATTTATAACGGCATCTAGTTCATCCGCTCCTTGTTCAATGGCTTTTTTTATTGATTCTATTTTTGATGAAGTAGAATCATAACCAAGAGGGAAGCCGATAACAGTACAAACTTTTACACTTTCACTATTCTCAAGTATATTGTATGCTCTAGGTACATAATAAGGCGGAATGCATACACTTGCAAAATTGTATTCCAGAGCTTCTTCACAAAGCTTGTCAATTTGCTCTTTGTTGATATTTGGTTTGAGTAGAGTATGATCTATATATCTAGCTAGTTTTTCGGGATTCATATTCTATATTTTTTAAGTATTCAATTATTATTATTAAAATCTACCGTGGCAATGTTTAAACTTTTTACCACTTCCACAAGGACAAGGATCATTTCTTCCTACTTTAGGGGCATCCCTTTTTACTGTTTCTATCACTTGTCTGCCACCAGCACCTTCTGCAGCCGCTCTAGCTGCTCTTTCCTCTCTACTTGTTTGAGTTCTGCTCATATCTGTATGTTGAGTTTTAGCCTCTTCAAGTTCTCTTCCGTCAACAATTAATTTTCCTTTCATTAAATACGACAATACTTCTTCATTGATTCTATATACCAATTGTTCAAACAGATTATAGGCTTCCAATTTGTAGATGACCAATGGGTCTTTTTGCTCAAAGGATGCTGCCTGAACAGAATCTTTTAATTCATCCATCGCCCTAAGATGCTCTTTCCAGTTATGGTCGATAATCGATAGGGTAACTGTTTTTTCTATATCTAATTTAACTGATTTTCCTTCGGTATTTACAGCATCTTCCAATGAGGCTGCTACCGGATAAGGATTTGGTCTTCCATCTGTAAATGGGATAGATATTTTTTTGTATTTATCCCCTTCATTTGTATATACATCCTTAATAACCGGTAATAGAATCCTGGTAAATCTCTCATGTTTTGCATCATAATGTTCAAAAACATCTTCAAGCAATTGTTTTGAAAGTTCCTGTTCATTGCCTTTTGAAAACAAATCTTCATCTATATTGCTTGTCACACCAAAAATCCTAAATACTTCAATTTTGAATGCATTATAATCTTTGATTTGCTTGGCTCCATAAACTATAGTTTCAGTCAAATCCGCAAACATATTGTATAAATCCACTGCCAATCTTTCCCCGGAAAGTGCATTTTTACGCTTTCTATATATAGCTTCTCTTTGAATATTCATCACATCGTCATATTCAAGTAGCCTTTTTCTTATTCCAAAGTTATTTTCTTCGACTTTCTTTTGTGCCCTTTCGATTGATTTTGTAACCATACTATGTTGGATAACATCACCTTCTTTGTGTCCCATCTTATCCATCAATTTGGCTATTCTCTCTGAATTGAAAAGCCTCATAAGATTATCCTCCAAAGAGACGAAAAACTGTGATGAACCCGGATCTCCCTGACGTCCTGCTCTACCTCTTAACTGGTTATCAACCCTACGAGATTCGTGCCTTTCAGTCGCTATTATAGCAAGTCCACCTGCTTTTTTGACTTCGTCCGAAATCTTTATATCTGTACCCCTACCTGCCATATTGGTAGCAATAGTAACTCTTCCCGGTTGCCCCGCTTCTGCAACAATTTCAGCTTCACGTTGATGGTGTTTTGCATTCAAAACATTATGAGAAATATTTTGCATGCTTAACATTCTACTCAGTTTTTCAGAGATATCAACTGATGTTGTACCTACCAAGCTAGGTCTTCCTTGCTCAACCATCTTTCTAATTTCATCGATTACTGAGTGAATCTTCTCTTTTTCCGTTTTGAATACCAAATCTTGCTTGTCCTCTCTGACGATAGGTCTGTTAGTAGGTATCACAACAACATCTAGCTTATAGATTTCCCAGAATTCTCCTGCTTCTGTCTCAGCAGTACCTGTCATACCCGACAACTTGTGATACATTCTAAAGAAATTTTGCAAAGTGACAGTCGCATAGGTTTGGGTTATTTCACCGACTTTTACATTTTCTTTGGCTTCTATAGCTTGATGCAGTCCATCAGAATAACGTCTTCCTTCCATCATCCTTCCCGTCTGTTCATCTACAATTTTTACTTCTCCGTCCATCACCACATATTCGTCGTCTTTCTCAAACAAAGTATAAGCTTTTAGCAATTGGTTTACTGCATGAAGGCGCTTTGATTTATTTGAAAAATCCCTTGACTCTTTTTCCCTTTCTTCTTGTTTCTCTTCTTCTGTCATAGACTCGTCTGCTTCTATTTCTTGCATTATGCTGGCGATATCCGGTATAACAAAAAGATCCGGGTCTGCTTCTCCTTTAGCAAGAAATTCAGCACCTTTCTCAGTCAATTCAACCTGTCTGTTTTTCTCGTCAATTGTGAAATATAAAGGAACATCTACTTCCGGCATCCGCTTGGATTGCTCTTGCATATAGACGTTCTCTGTTTTTTGTAAAAGAACTTTTATACCTTCTTGACTTAGATATTTGATGAGAGGTCTGTATTTTGGTAATGATCTATGTGCTCTCAGTAGAGCCAATCCGCCACCACCTTCTTCTGTGCCTTTGTTACCTTCTGCGATTAATTTTTTTGCAGTAGCCAAATATCCTGTTGCCAATTGCTTTTGAACTGAAATCAATTTTTCGATTTTTGGCTTCAATAGATTGTACAATTCTTCTTCTTCGCCGGCTTCTACCGGACCGGAGATAATCAATGGAGTCCTAGCATCGTCGATAAGTACAGAGTCAACCTCATCCACTATGGCATAATGCAATTTTTTTTGAACCATCTCATCCGGAGAAATTACCATATTATCTCTAAGGTAATCAAATCCAAATTCATTATTTGTTCCATATGTAATATCACAATTGTAGGCTCTTTTTCGAGCATCAGAATGCGGTTTGTGCTTATCAATACAATCTACAGTCAAAAACAGAAACTCAAATATTGGTCCAATCCATTCGCTGTCTCTTCTAGCCAAATAGTCATTTACCGTTACAAGGTGAGAACCCTGTCCTGCCAATGCATTGAGATAAAGAGGAAGTGAGGCAACCAAAGTCTTACCTTCTCCTGTAGTCATCTCTGCAATTTTTCCATCGTGCAACACCATCCCTCCGATAAGTTGAACATCGTAGTGAATCATATTCCAAGTTATCTCTCCTCCTGCTGCCAGCCATTTATTAGCCCATACTGCCTTATCATTTTCGATAGTTATATTGGGTCTGACAGGAGCTAAATCCCTGTCGTGCTGGGTCGCCGTAACTTCTAAGAACTCATTTTCAGCGAACCTTCTTGAGGTTTCTTTAACAACAGCAAAAGCTTCGGGTAATATTTGGTTCAATACTACCTCAAGGCTTTCATCCCTTTCTTTTATCAATTCGTCAATCGCATCATATATTTCCTCTTTGACCATGATATCTTCTTCCGTATTGGCTCTTTCTTTTAATTCCGAAATTTCAGAATCTATATCTTTTAGATGCTCCGCAATCCTGTCTTTGAATTCAACGGTTTTATTTCTTAGCTCATCGTTTGACAGGCTGTTGTACTGCTTATAATATTCGTTTATTTCCTCAACAATAGGGTTGTATTTTTTTACATCTCTATCGTATTTTGTTCCAAACATCTTTTTGATTATTCCTAACATATATTTCTATTTTCTTTATTCTCTTTATTGTGCACAAACTGAACGAAATTACCTAAGTAAATGTTTTTGTTTTTCTAATTTCTTTTGTCGTTACCCCAATTCAGTTTATTTCTAATACTTTTACTAAATTCATAACCTTCAAAAATGATTAAATTAATCTTGAAGTTTGCTTTTTTTATTAGCAATTTATGCTTTTGTGTTATTGTTTCATATCTGGAATCCAAAGTGACCAAAAACGAATCTGATCTAGTCTCTACTTCAAACGAAAGCTCGGAATCATCAGGAACTACAATCGGTCTCATTGTCAAATTATGTGGTGCTACAGGTGTAATTACAAAATTTCCCGAACCCGGAAAAACAATTGGACCTCCACAGCTCAACGAATATCCGGTAGAACCTGTGGGGGTAGATACGATTAATCCGTCAGCCCAATATGTATTCAAAAATACTCCGTTGAGATATGTATGCACAACAATTACTGAGGAAGATGCGCTTTTGTGCATAGTAAAATCATTCAATGCAAAACTATCTCCATTGAACAATTCAGGTTCGGAAACCAAATTCAAAAGACTCCTTTGTTGCAATAAATAATTTCCGTTTATGATATTGTCAATTGCCTCAGTAATAATATTTTTTTCAACTATTGCCAGAAAACCGAGTCTACCCAGGTTGATTCCTATGATTGGTGTATTGCTATCGTGAACCAAAACGGCAGAGTTCAGTATTGTTCCATCTCCTCCTATTGATATCAAGAAATCAATATCATTTCTCAATAATTCGTCAGTAGTTGATAAATACTTATGCACTTCATCAAAACCAAATTCTTTTTTTAGATATTGAGAAAATGGAGTGAAAAAATAGACTTCAATACCTTCCTTTTTTAGCTTTTGCAACAAGACTTTAAGATACTTCATATGAGAATCTTTCAAAGTCTGTCCATATACTAAAACTCGCTTCACTATAATTATATTTTTATTAAAAAGTTGATCTGTAATAGAAAAAAATTCCATCTTCTCCAAGATGATTAATACTATAATTT
>JALVAD010000079.1 GCA_027011385.1 Saprospiraceae bacterium
TTTAAAATCAATGCATCAAATTATTTATTAAAACCAATAAATGTCGAAGATTTAAAGAGTGCAGTACAAAAGGTAATAAAACAAAAACAAACTGAAGAAACCGTATTGTTAGAAATGCTTAAAAATATCAAAGCTAGTAATGAATTTAATGATATCAGAATTAATATACCATTTAACAAAGGAATAGAATTTTTAAAGGTAAAAGATATTATTTATTGCAAAGCCGATAATAATTACACGTATATTTATCTAAGTGACGGAACGAGTAGGTTTATTTCAAAAACACTAAAAATCATTGAAAATAAACTGCCAAAACCAATGTTTTACAGACCTCATAATTCTTTTGTTGTAAATTTGGATTATGTGACAAAATTTTACAAATCAGATGGCGGATATTTAGAAATGTCAAATGGAGATAAAATCAGAATTGCGAGAAATAAAAAAGATGATATTATAAATCTATTGTAAAAATATGAGGATTATTATTATCATACTTGTTTTTATTTTTCAAAATATTTTGATATACGCTCAAAATTTAGAGAGTAAATTATTCCAAATACACTCAATTCAAGCGGAAAGAATCGGTAAAATATATGAATTAACAGAAGATAATTCCGGATTTATATGGTTGGCTACGAATAAAGGCTTATACACTTTTGACGGAAATAAACTCTTGAAGTTTGATAAAGCAAACTCATATTTTAAAAATGCGTTTTATACTTCATTGTTCATTGATTCAAAAAACAGAATATGGGCTGGTACGTTTTCAAAAGGACTGATTTGTATCAATGATTCACGAGATTCCATTGAGTATTATCATCATATCCCTAATGACAACTTTTCTATTGGAGACGATAGAATAAATCTGATTTTCGAAGACTATAAAAACAATATCTGGGTGGCAACCCATACCTCTGGGATCAGTAAATTTAACGATAAAACAGCAAGATTTGACTATTATTTACCGTCAGAAATATTTATTGAAAGAGATAAAAGAAATATTGATGAATTTATTAGTCATAACAGGGATGAAAAACGTAAAAATATCGAATGGATTGGAACATTGGATGGATTATTACAACTAAATGTTGACTCAAAAAAGTTTAGATTATACTATTGCGATAAAAACACAATTGTTGAAAAAAAGAATCTAAACGGATTGGAAAATCAAATAAGAAATATCAATTTTATCCCCAGTGGATTAATGTTAGGTACTTGGGGTGGAGGAATTTGCAAATTGGATACGGTAAATGATAAATGGGAAAGCTATAAATTCGAATCGCCTTTTCCAAAAGCACATACCAGAAATAATGTACTTTTCGCCAAAATTGCTAAAAACAGTGATTATATTATATCCCTTTTTGGTAATGGGACTCAAGAGTATAATCCGAAAACCAACTCTCTTACTCGATTATCAAATAAATACCTAAGTACATATTTTATTGATTCGAAAAACCAAGAATGGTACGTTCTCAATAGAAACAAACTATTTGTAAATACTCGAAAATCCAATATTTTTAAATCAATTCCGGTTCATAAGCAGATTACAGCTTTCTATTATGATAAGAGTAAAAATCTATTATACACAGGTGTTTACAACAAACCTCAAATTATCATAACAGATTTAGTCTCTAAAAAGTCAAAATTTATTAACTATAAACCTATACACGATAATGCTAAAAACTGGATTTCCAGTATTTTCAAAGATTCGCACGATAGATTGATAATACAAGAAAACAGGGATTTATATTTGTTGAAAAACGATAAAATCATACCTTTTATAAATCTTGAATCATTAAATACAAAACAAGATTTTTATAATAAATCAACTTTAAGTTCCTTAGTTGATCGAGATGATAATATATGGTTGGGATATAAGGAATCTGGAGTACTGAGGATAAAAACCAAAACAAAAGAGCATTTTGTCTATAATGAAAAGGATGGCTTACAACACTCAAGTTGGATTTCAGTATTTTTTGAAGACAAGCAGGGCAGAATATGGATAGGTACGGAAAAGAGTTTATCCTTTTTTAATAAAAATGATAATAAATTTTATAATATTATAGATAGTTCGAGATCTTTTAACTTCATCTACTCTATTCTACAAGATTCAAAAAATAATTTATGGGTTGGAGAAGGTAATAATATTTTGAAAGTTAATATTGACTCTGATAATAAATATAATTTACATACAATAAACCCTCCGGAGACCATAGGAAATTATATTAATATCTACCTGGTTGATTCATTAGATAATTTATGGGGTTCATCTTCAAAAGGTATTTTTTATTATAATTCAGAGAAAAACACATTTAGACTTTGGGGAAGTATATATGATTTTAAAGAGATAATCGATATCGACTTTCAGGATAAGGATACTATGTTTGTGGCGATGTACAATGGTATAACCAAGGGAAATAAACAAGATTTGTTTAATGCATCACTAAATGCAAAACTGGATTTCACTTATTTAAAACTTTTTAATAAAGATTATAATTATAAAAACAAACATATTTCCGAATTAGAGGAAATAAGCCTTACCCATAAACAAAATTTTTTAACGATAGGATTTAGCTTAAAAGAGATTATTAGCCCTGAAGAATTATATTTTGAGTATAAACTTGAAGGTTTAAGGGATGAATGGATATCCTTGGGAAATAGAAATTTCATAGAATTTTCTCACCTCAATCCCGGCAAATACAAACTGCAAGTAAGACAATCGACAGTAGGTCAGAAGCCTGTCTATAGTAAGAAACTAAAGATTACCATACTGCCTCCCTTTTGGAAAACGTGGTGGTTTATGTTACTTGCCATTATTACTATTGCCTTGGCTATCTACATATACATTGAAAGAAGAAACAGAAAAATGGAATTAGCATTTCAAAAAGAAGTTGAATTTCAAAAGAAATTAGCAAATGTTGAGATGATGGCACTTAAGTCTCAAATGAATCCCCATTTTGTATTTAACTGTTTGAATACTATAAAACTTTTTGTTATTGAGAATGAAACAGAAAAAGCGAGTAGATACATAAGTGATTTTGCAAAATTATTGAGAATAGCATTAAATGAATCGCGCTTAGACCTTACAACATTATATGGAGAGTTGGAGTCAATACGCCTATATATAGAACTTGAAAAAATGCGATTTGAACAAAAGTTTGATTATGTAATATCATTTCCTAAAGATATAGATCCCAAGCTTTATAAAGTTCCACCGATGCTCCTTCAACCTTTTGTCGAAAATGCGATTTTACACGGCATATTACCTTCTTCAAAAATAGGCAAGTTAACGATAGATGTTAAGAAATCCGAAGGGTATATAATTTTCACTATTCTAGATAATGGTATTGGTCGTAAAGCTTCGCAAAATTACAAAAAAGGAGATCAACTCAATCCTTCTCTGGGTATAAATATTACAAATGACAGGCTAAAACTCTTCAAAACAATTTATGGAATGGAAGCTTCCATAAATATTTTTGATTTGGAATATAATGGTATCGCCCAAGGTACTAAAGTCGTTGTTAAAATTCCAATTATTATTGACGCGGTGAAATAACAAATGCTTGGTATGAAATAATATGCAAGACTTGACAAGGTGCATTTCATTATTTCGCTTTTCCAATTCTTTACCTCTGACTCCTAAAGGAGAAACAACCCGCAGCGCGAAAAAATGAAATGCGCCCACTTGATATTAGTTACCTCCATTATTTTCATTTATCGAATTGATACCAACCATTCACTAATCAATAAAGTTTCTACGCTAAACGTGTATTGTCGGAGCATTGGGTGTTCGCTACATTTGTGCTATTATTTCAATATAAAATAAACCTCAAATGAAGAAAGTTGTACTATTAATTCTAATTTCTATACTTTTATATATAAAATTAAACGCTCAAAATGTTGGTATAGGAACAAATTTACCTGATGCGTCTGCAAAGCTAGAAATATCATCTAAATCAAAAGGTTTACTTATTCCAAGAATGACAAAAGCAGATAAGTCTGATATTGCAGCACCTGCAACAGGATTATTGATATATCAAACTAATGGAGTGGAAGGATTTTATTTATATAACGGTGTGGCTTGGGTAAGATTGGTTGATGAAGAAAATCGAGTAAAAAAACTAAATGACCTTTTTGATGTTAAGTCAGATAATGACGGTTCAGATAATTATTCTTCTTTATTTCTAGGTTTAGATGCGGGTTTGAATGATGATGGTTCAAACAATAACAACATAGGAATAGGGCTTGAAGCTATTAGTGCAAATACAGCCGGTAGTAACAATATGGCCATTGGAGTAGAAGCATTAAAGAAGAATACTATAGGTAGTGAAAACACAGCATTAGGTAAATTTGCACTGAATAGAAATAAGGCAAATAGTCGTTCTGTTGCGATAGGAAACTACGCTATGAGATATGCAGATGATCGCATAGTTGGAAGAAATACTTTCAATACTGCAATTGGATATAGTGCATTAGAAGGAAGTAATGCCCCGGAAGAAAATACCGGAACAAAAAATACAGCTATCGGATATATGTCATTAAAAAGCAATACTAATGGAGAGGGAAATTCATCTTTAGGACATTTTTCATTAACGGCAAATACTTCTGGAAGTTCAAATTGTGCTCTTGGAGATCACGCACTCTATTCCAATACAACCGGAGGATTTAATACATCTGTGGGTGCGTCCTCTTTAGTTTCAAATGAATCGGGACAACACAATACAGTTATTGGCGGACAGGCATTAATGCAAAATATTTCCGGTAATAAAAATATCGCTATTGGACTTAATGCTTTACTGGAAAATGTATCTAATAATTATCTGATAGCTATTGGAAATGATGCTATGAGAAATGCAGATGATAGAATCATAGGGAGAGATGCCTATAATATAGCGATAGGGCATAGTGCACTTCGCGGATCAGATACTCCTGTAGATAATACAGGTCGATTTAATACTTCTATTGGTTCTGAGTCTTTATATAATAATAAATCGGGAGAATCAAATACAGCAATCGGAGTGTATTCCTTAAATTCAAACACAATTGGTAATAAAAATGTGGGGATAGGTAACTATGCTTTAAATAGCAATATAGCCGGGAGTAATTGTACTGCAATTGGCTACAATGCTATGCTATACGCAAACAGTACAAGCAATGCATTCGACAACAACAATGTTGCCATTGGTTACGAAGCTTTGAGAGGGTCAAACAATCCTGCTATAAACACAGGAAATCAAAATACAGCAGTCGGATATCAAACTCTTTTTAATAATTCATCCGGTTTAAGCAATTCTGCTTATGGATATTGGTCATTGAAAGAAAATACAACCGGTGCAAGGAATATAGCATTGGGTTTTGAAGCTCTTGAAAATAATACAACAGGAGAAGATAATACTGCTATTGGCTATAGAACGATGAGTAAAAATACAAAAGGTAAAGATAATACTGCTTGTGGTACACATTCTCTTGATAGTAATAGGGGAAATAAACGCTCTGTAGCAATTGGCTTTGAGGCAATGAAAATGGCAGACGATAGATTGAATGGTAGAATAACTTACAATACTGCTATCGGGTATAGAGCGTTATTTGGAAGTGCAATACCCGTTAATAACTCAGGGAGATACAATACTTGTTTGGGTTATGAGACGCTCGAAGTTAATACATCCGGGAGTAAAAACACATCAATCGGCAACTCTTCACTTCACGAAAATACTACCGGTTCTGAAAACATATCAATTGGAAATATCGCTTTAGAACATAACACTTCAGGAATAAGAAACACAACAGTTGGTAGTTCATCCTTAAATAGTAATACGACGGGAGATCTTAATGTTGCACTAGGGTTTGAAACGCTGAATTCTAATAAAGCAAATAATAGATCTGTAGCTATAGGGAATGAAGCTATGAAATATGCAGATAATCGAGAGGTAGGTAGAATTACATATAATACAGCAGTTGGATATGCAGCACTTCGTGGCTCAAATAATCCTGGCAATAATACAGGTCAACACAATACTGCTATTGGATATTCCGCTTTAGTAGGGATTACTTCCGGTAGTAAAAATACTGCTATTGGTTTTGAATCTCTAAAAAATAATACTTCCGGAACAAATAATACTGCGATTGGATATAAAGCAAATAGCGGAGAGGTGAATTTCAACAATTCGATTGCAATCGGCTATCAATCTTCATCAGCAGGATCAAATAAAGCCAGAATAGGAAATAACAGTATAACTTGGATAGGGGGAGCTGTCCCTTGGTCACCTGCATCCGATATGAGAATGAAAACCAATATAAAAGAAGATGTAATCGGACTTGATTTTATTAAATCTCTTCGACCCGTAACATACCATTTGGATAAAGACAAAATGGATCAACTTATGGGAATCACTGACGATAGTGATTATCCGGGAAAATATGATATAAATACCGTCAAACGAAGTGGATTTCTCGCGCAAGAAGTAGAATCTGCTGCTAATAAAGTTGGATATGATTTTAGTGCTGTAAAAAAACCTACAGGCGAACACGGATATTATAGTCTTTCATACTCCATTTTCGTAGTTCCTCTGGTAAAAGCCGTACAGGAACTAGATGAAAAAAATACAAGGCTTGAAGAAGAAAACAATGCAAAGGATGAGGCTATTCAAAGTTTGACAAAAAGAATTGAAGCTTTAGAAAAAATAGTAAATAAATGAAACGAATATGATTTTTTTTAATCATAAAATACACACAGGGTTATGATTAAAATAAATTTATGAGAGTTCCTGAAATCGAAGATTCACGAACACAAATATAAAAAATGATAAATTTCGTGAGTAATGTATTTAAATTTTTATTATTTTATGATAAAATAAAAATTTTAAACAGATGAAAAATATAAGCATTATTATTTTCTTGTTTGCACAATTATCCGGTTTTGGTCAATTACATATTGATAAAAGTAGCGTTGATAATGGAGGTGCAATAAACACAAATGCAGGCTTAACAATTATCTATACAATTGGAGAGCCAGTAGTACAAGAGAAAAACAAATCCAATATTTATATTTCAGAAGGATTCTTAAGCCCTGACATATTTAAAACAGTAAATACGGAAAATTACACTTCCATTGATGATATAAAAGTTTATCCTAACCCAACAGTTGACATTTTAAATATAAGTTTTGCTGAAAAAGATGATTATGAAATTTCAATATCGAATAGTTTTGGTCAAATGATTTCAAAAACAAAATATTACCGCGTAAACACGCTGACATTAAATATGAAAAATTTTATTGATGGAATATACTTTGTTCTGATAAAAAATAGTGATAAAAAGCAGTATAAAATATATAAAATAGTCAAACAAAAATAACAGATATGAAAACATTTTTTGTATTTTTAGCAATTATTTTTGCAACTTCAATTGGTTATTCTCAACAAGGAATCAACTACAAGGCTATTATTTCTGACAGCGGAGTAGCCCTTGAAAATAAATCCATCGATGTCCAATTTACATTGCTTGAAAATGGGACAACCGAAATATATCGAGAGAACCATAATGCACTTACAGATAGAAACGGCATCATTATTCTCAATATTGGTGAAGGAAATGCGGAATTGGGTGATTTTTCTCAAATTGATTGGTCAAAAGAATTGTTTCTAAAAGTTGAAATCGATACCGGAGATGGATATGTGCATTTTGGTACAACTGCGTTCAAAACCGTGCCTTATGCAAAATACGCCGACAAAGCAGCTAATGTTTTTAGCGGTGATTTCAATGATTTAACCAATGTTCCCCAAGGTCTTTCTGATGGTGATGACAATACTCAACTCACGGAAGAACAAGTGGATGAATTTGTAGAAAATAATGGCTACATAGGTGTTGAGGTCGACGGTTCTACCGAAAATGAGTTGCAAATACTTACAATTGATGATAATAAAATCTCTCTTTCTCACGGTGGAGGAACAATTGAACTTCCGGACAGTAAAGACGATTGGGGAAGACAATCAGTAATTTCAAATAATACTTTAGAAGGCAACGGAACTCAAGAAAACCCTCTTAAAGTTGTTGGAGATTTAACAGATAATCAAAGTATATCAGGAGTAAGTTTGACCGGTGATAATCTAACAATTGGTATTGAAAATGGCTCATCCCAAACAATAGATTTGTCTTCGTTGAAAGACGGTATCGGAACAGACAATCAAAATATCTCTAAATTTAGTTTACTCAATGATAGTCTCACTATCGGTATTGAAAACGGAAATTCGCAAACCATTGATTTATCTTCGTTAAAGGATGGAACAGGAACTGATAATCAAAATATTTCAGGGTCAGTATTAGAAGGTTCAATGCTTACTATCGGTATTGAAAATGGAAATTCGCAAACAGTTGACCTCTCTCCCTTAAAAAACGACATCGGTCTCAATGATTTGAAAGATGCCAAATCCTGTAATGAGGATAATTCAATTTATATTGGTAATTCAGCAGGCAAGAATGATAGTTTATCAAAATATAATATCGGTATTGGAAAAAATTCATTATTCAATAACACAAAAGGTATTGGAAATGTGGCAGTTGGTTACAAAACTCTCTTTAAAAATAATGATAGTGATAATAACATCGCTATTGGCTTTTTAGCTTTAGCAGATAATGGGAAAGATGTTTTACAAGCTCATCAAGCATCAAATAATATCGCTATTGGGTCTCAATCACTCGAAAGCAATAGCACCGGATATGATAATATCGGTATTGGTAGTAAAGCTCTTGGAACTAATACTATTGGTTATGAAAACACCTCAATTGGTTCAAGCTCTATGGAAAATAATAATGATGGTTATTCCAATACGGCATTGGGATTCAAAACATTGAATAATAATTTAACAGGACATTACAATACTGCTATTGGTGTTAATGCTTTATTATCAAATAACGCAAGTGAAAATACAGCAGTTGGATATAATACTCTTTTTCAAAATTCATCAGGAGAAAATAATATCGCTATCGGTATAAATACTTTATATTCAAATGATACCGGTAGTAAAAATATTGCGATAGGTAATTCTGCCTTGTACAAAAATACTGTCAAAAGCAACCTTATCGCTATAGGAGATTCTGCATTATACAACAATGGGACAAATTCAAATAATTATAATTATAGTATAAAAAACATTGCTATTGGTACAAAATCTCTTTTTGCAAATACGGTTGGAAATCGCAATATAGCAATTGGATATAATGCAATGAAATCAAATATTTCAGGTGTTAGTAATACCGCTACCGGGGCTTCGGCTTTGTATTCAAATTCTATTGGGAGTCAAAATACCGGTATTGGAGAAAAAGCTTTATTTGAAAACAAAATAGGATTTAGAAATACGGCAATCGGATATAATGCAGGATATAAAGCCACTGGAACTGGTAATGTTTTTATAGGAAACAAAGCCGGATACAATGAGAAAGGAAACAACAAACTGTACATAGATAATTCAAATACTTCAAAGCCTCTAATTGGTGGCGATTTTTCTTCAGATATCGTAACAGTTAACGGAAAATTAGGAATCAGTACAAACTCTCCTGAAGCTAAGCTTCATATAAATGGAGATGTGATAGTAAATGAAACTTTAAGAACCGGAGGTAATATTTATAGCGATGGTAGTATAAAGGTTGAAGATGATTTCGCCTACAATTCTCCAAAAACTTATTATTACCAAATACATCCATTGGATTTTAACGTCAAATATGGAGATGGGAGTGTTCTTAGGCACGATGAAAGAGCAATGTGGATAAGACACGAAACCGGAAGCGGCTGGTATGATGGTGAAGCTTATGCACAAATACGACTTCCTGAGGGGGCTAAAATCAAAAATATCAGATATTATTATAAGATAATAGATGCAGGTTCTGGTTCTGCAAGCTTTTCAATTGCCCTGTTTCGCAATGATGTTACAAGCCCACCTGTAATTGAAGTAATGGGTCAAAAAAACCATAATTCTCCTTCAGGAAATGTTTATAACCCCTATTTTCTTAGCAATATTGCAAATAGTACAATTGACAATTATCACTATCAATACATATTAAAAGTTTTTTTAAATGAAATAGCCGGAACCGGAGAAACAGATGATGTGTCGTTCTATGGAGCCACTATTGAATACACTATTGATAAAATAACGCCATAATATTGGTTAACCTAATTCTACAACAAAACTATTTCAAAACCATAAAAATTAAAAAATGAAAAAATACTTATTATTAACATTTATTGTGATTTTATTCAGCGCACAATTTAATGCACAATCCTGCCTACCCGGTGGAATTACTTTTTCAACCCAAGCACAAATAGACAATTTTTCGGCAAACTATCCCGGGTGTACGGAGATAGAAGGTCAAGTGATTATTGAGGAATCCTCCCCCGGAGAAATTCTAAACCTGAATGGTTTGAGTCAGCTTACTTCGATAGATGGTAATGCATATATCAGATACAATACTGTTTTGGGGAAGCTTTCAGGGCTTGACAACGTAGAACTTGTAGGTGGAAATCTTAAGATTTATTCCAATCCGGAATTAGATCATTTACAAAATCTCAGCAACCTAAATTTTGTTGAGGGAGATTTATTAATAAAAGGGAATGATGACCTTAATAATTTAGATGGTTTGCACAATCTTAATTCTGTAGATGGAGACTTGATTATAGAAAATAATGATGATTTGACAAAAGTAGATAAATTAAACAGCTTACAGGACTTGGGTCCTGATAATAGTTTAATAATAAAAAATAATAGCTCTCTCACTAAAATTTCTAATCTTGGCTCTTTAGATTTAATAGAAAAAGATGTGGAAATTGTAGGAAATGGCTTATTGACCGATTTATCAGGTTTTGGAGACATCACATTTATAGGAGGAAACTTAAGAATAGAAGACAATAACTCCTTGACAAATCTTGATGGAATGGATGACTTGGAACAAATCTCAGGAAGCTTATTAATATTAGATGATAATAGTATAGTTAATCTTACAGGCTTGGAAAATTTATCTGTTTTAAAGGGAAATCTTTATGTCAAAAACAATCCGGCTCTAACAAGTTTAACAGGATTATCAAGCCTGACATATCTTAATGGATTGACAGAAATAAAGAATAATGATGCACTGGTCAATATGTCCGGTTTGGACAACATCACTGAAATAGATCTATTTTATGTGACCGATAATGCTTCCTTGGAAAATTTTGTTGGATTGGGTAATTTGACAATTTTTCATAACGAATTCTTTATAGTAGACAACGCATCTTTGGAAGATTTTACAGGTTTAAGTAACCTAGAAGAAATACAATGGTCTTTTATTGTTGGTAATAATGATAACTTAATAAACTTTTCGGGGTTAAACAGCTTAAATAATTTAAGTACAGTATTTATTGTTAATGATAATGATGCTCTTTCAAATTTCACAGGCTTGGAAAACTTAAATTCAATCGGGAATGAGGTTACTGTTTCTGACAATGCTTCCCTATCTAATTTTCAAGGATTAAACAGTTTGACTTCAATAGGAGAAAAATTAGATATTATTAATAATGTAAATATGTCTAACTTGAATGGATTGGAAGCATTGCAAACTATCGGAGGAAGATTAAAAATAGAAGGCAATTCAAACATTCTTAATATTACAGGTATCCGGAATATTGATCCCAATTCTATTGAGGCAAACGAAGTAGGAGCTGACCTTATAATAAAAGATAATATTTTATTATCTGAGTGTGAAGTTTCAAGTGTTTGTGATTTTCTTGATATTCCCGGCAAAACGACTGATATATCAAATAACAAAGTAGGATGTAATAGTGAGGCAGAAATTGAAAATGCCTGCGATGGACCTGATTGTACCAATCTTACTGACCCTGTTGATGGAGCGACAGATGTCGATATTACCACAGATTTATCTTGGTCTTCAGTAGTCAGTGCAATAGGTTACAAGCTCACTGTTGGGACTACCTCAGGGGGTACTGATATCTTAGATCATCAAGATGTTGGAAATGTATTGACTTATGATCCCGGCGATTTTCCTTGTGGTAGTGATATTTTTGTTACAATTACACCCTATAGCTATGCTTCGGATGCAATTGATTGTGCTGAAGAAAGTTTTACAACCCACGGTGTTAATGCGAATGCGGGAACTGACAAAACCATTTGCAGTAGCAATAGTGTAATGCTTCAAGCCAGCGGAGGAACTACATATAGTTGGACTCCTACAACAGGATTGAGTGATCCTAATATTTCCAATCCTATAGCTACACCCTCTGTTACTACAATATATACCGTTGAAGTAAGCGATGATTCGGGTTGTTCAGATACGGATGATGTTACGGTTACAGTAAATCCTACTCCACTTCCGGGAGCTTCATCAACTGATGAAACCGCTTACCAAGCCAATGACGGAACGGCAACAAGTAACCCCAGCAGTGGTACACCACCATTTAGCTTTCAATGGAGTAATGGACAAAATACTCAAACAATAGTTGATCTATCTCCGGGAAATTACACCGTTACGGTTACAGATGATAATGGTTGCACAAAAGAAGAAACAGTAACTGTGGATGAGTTTATTTGTCCCGATCTAACCATTGAATCTATCCAGACTAATTCAAGTTGCTTTGGTCAGTGCGATGGAGAAATTGAGATAACCGGAATGACAAACGGGATAGCTCCTTTTACTTACCAATGGTCAACAGGCGATAATACGGCTTTAATCGATGATTTATGTGTAGGTAATTATTCGGTAACAGTTACGGATGCAAAAAATTGTAGCGAATCCAAATCTTTTACAATCACTCAACCAACGGAATTGTTTTCCAATGCTTCTGCAACCGCTGAGACAGCCAATGATGCAAATGACGGAACAGCTACCGCAAATCCAACCGGAGGAACAGTTCCATACAACTATTCTTGGAGTAATGGCGGAAACACTCAAACAATTGACAATCTCTCTCCGGGAAATTACACCGTTACGGTTACAGATGATAATGGTTGCACAAAAGAAGAAACAGTAACTGTAGATGAGTTTATCTGTCCGGCTCTAACCATTGAATCTACCCAGACTAATTTAAGTTGCTTTGAAGAGTGCGATGGAGAAATTGAGATAACCGGAATGACCAACGGCATAGCTCCTTTTACTTACCAATGGTCAACAGGTGATAATACGGCTTTAATCGATAATCTATGCATAGGTAATTATTCAGTTACAGTGACCGATTCAAAAAATTGCAGCGAATCTAAATC
>JALVAD010000080.1 GCA_027011385.1 Saprospiraceae bacterium
ATTTTAAATAAAAAATCAAGTATGAATTTTAAGAATTTTCTGTTTCTCCTTTTTGCATTGGCAATAAGTACCACAATTTATTCTCAAAAACAAGAGGATATTTCAAGATTATTTACCAAATCAGAAGTTATTTCTCCTAGAGTTTCTGGATTTGCGGATGATATGGTTGCACTAAAAATAGACAAATCTTTTTTAAGCGATATTTATCAAAAAAAGGATTATGATATTTCTTTGACACTTCCTATTTCAGCAAATGAAACTGTTACTATGGAAATGTCCCAATATTCAGTTTTGAATGAAGGGTTTATTCTTAGAACATCAAAGGGCGATACTATTACTGATTACGAGCCGGGACTTTTTTACAAGGGTAAAATTAAAGGACGGGAAGGATATGCTACCTTGAATGTATTTAAGGATCAAGTTATGGGAATTATTGCGATAACAGGGATAGGAAATATCGATTTGGTAAAGATGAATGGAAGTGATATTGATTATGTGGTTTACCAAAACAGAAAAATTAAAATCGAAAAAAATATTAAATGTGATACTCCTGATTATCCTGTTGATCACGGTGATGATGATCGTATTTCCAAAATCACTAAAAGGTCTGATTCAGGTATGTGCTTTTACATAGAGGGCGATTATGCTTTGTATCAAGATAAAGGAAGTGTACAAGCTGCCACAGATTATATCACTGCACTTTTTGCAGAAGTAGAAGTTTTGTACAATGAAATTGATGTGAGTTTAGGGATAAATGAGATTATGATTTGGGAAGAACCTGATGGATATGACCAAAATAGTTCTAGTGTAGCATTGAATCAATTTAGAGATAATAATCCTGATCCGAATGGAGGACTGGCTAGTCTTTATGCCCTTGGTGGTAATGGTACAGGAGGATTAGCTTGGTTGGATGTGTTGTGTCAACCGGGTTGGAATTATGCTTATATGAACATAAGTTCCGGATTTAATTCAGTTCCGACATACTCATGGTCTGTTGAGGTGGTTGCGCACGAGGTCGGTCACAATTTTGGATCACGCCATACACATGCATGTGTATGGAATGGTAATAATACGCAAATTGACGATTGCGGACCTGAAGCAGGATACAATGAAGGCGATTGCTATGATCCTAATAATCCTATATTACCCGATGCCGGTACTATTATGAGTTATTGTCATCTTGTGGCAGGTATAGGAATAGACTTTAATCTTGGGTTTGGAGATCAGCCGGGAACTTTGATAACAAATCATTATAATGCTGCTCCATGTGTAGGAGATTGTACTTTGGGACAAGAGGCTCCTGTGGCAGACTTTGAGGCTGACCCAGAGGTGGTGTGTGAAGGAGATATTGTTTATTATACTGATTTGTCCACAAATGATCCCACTGCTTGGGCTTGGACTTTTGATGGAGGAGATCCTGATGTGTCAGATGAACAAGATCCCGAAGTGACTTATTATGATGCGGGGACTTATGATGTGACACTTGTCGTTTCAAATAGTGGAGGAGAAGACGATTTGCTTAAAGAAGATTTTATTACGGTGAACGCAGTGGCTATTCCGGAGTACACATATGAAATATTCAATGATAATGAAGTTCGTTTTACCAATTCTTCTGAATTGGCAACTACATATTACTGGGATTTTGATGATGGAGAAGATAGTGATGAGGAAAATCCTATTCATACATATACATCGGATGGAACATATCAAGTCACATTGTATGCATCAAATGATGAATGTTCAGAGCCGCAAGAGTACACATTATACATAGATATTGTTACACATCCTACAGCTGGCTTCACTATGGATCATTATGAAGGATGCAAACCGGATACAATACACTTTTTTGATAATTCAAGTGATAATGTTGATACACGGTATTGGACTTTTGAAGCCGGTATTCCAGCAAGCTCTACTTTAAAGAACCCTATTATACGATATGACTCAACCGGAAAATTCAATGTTCAATTGATAGTCTACAATGCCTTGTATTCTGATACTGTTAAATATGTAGATACAATTTATATTCACGATAAACCAAAAGCTGATTTCATTTATACTATTAATGGAAATGTAGTAACTTTTACTAACAAAACATTTGATGGTAATACATTTAATTGGAATTATGGGGACGGTACAACATCAACGGATACTAATTCAGTTCATACATATTCAAATGGTGGAGATTACAATGTAAGACTTATTGCAACCAATGATTGTGGGAAAGACACAATTACGAAACAAATACATTTGACTTTGGAAGCACATGCTGATTTTACTGTTGATACAACTAGAGGCTGTGTTGCTTTTGATGCTAATTTTCATAGTTTAGCCAATACAGATAGTGTTAATTGGATATTTGAGGGGGGAATTCCAAGTACATCTAGTCAACTGCATCCTGTTATTCAGTATAATAATCCGGGTACTTTTGATGTGACAATGTATGCAACCAATGATTTGGGAAAAGATACCTTAATTAGAAATGATTATATTGAAGTAATTGCTCAGCCAACGGGTGATTTCACCTATTCGGTTTCCGGATATGTTGCTGATTTTGTCCAAACTACTACTAATATTGATAGTTTTGATTGGGATTTTGGAGATGGAGCTACTTCTACTGATGTAAATCCAAGCCATACTTATGAAAATGACGGTACTTATGCAGTCAAATTTAAGTATTATAGTGTTTGTGATACTGTTACAGAAATAAAAAACGTAGTTATAGCGAATCCTCCACTTGCAGGATTTTCATACGATATGTCTAGTGGTTGTGGTCCTTTAACAGTACATTTCACTAATACATCATCTGCAAATAGTGATTCATTTAACTGGACTTTTGAAGGGGGTACTCCTGCGAACTCTACGGAGGAAAATCCTACTGTTGTGTTTAATAATAAAGGAAAATACGATGTATCATTAGAGGCGGTAAATTCAGTTAGTTCCAATACTAAAACAGAAGTGGATCTAATTGAAGTTCTCAGTGTTCCAACACCTGATTTTACAACGACCTCAAATGAATTGGATGTGACATTTACATATACCGGAGAGACAGCATCTAGTATTAACTGGGATTTTGGTGATGGAGTGACAGGAACAGGAAGTACAGTTACACATACTTATGCATCACAAGGAGATTATCTGATTAAGGTTACCGCCACCAATGCATGTGGTATCGATGATATGAGTAGAGAAATATCAGTCGCGGCATTGCCTACAGCAATGTTCAATAACTATCCGAATTCAGGATGTGCTCCTCTGGATGTTACATTTACAAATCTTTCTACATCTGCAAATTCTATTTTATGGAAATTTAATGGTGGAGATCCCGCAGTATCAGTTAATGACAATGCACCTACCGTGAGATATGTGCTGGGTGGCTTATTTGATGTAACTCTGATAGCATATGGGAATAATGGCAATGATACAATGACCACAGAAGGTAGTATAATAGTTGATGCAGGACCGGATGTAGATTTTTCTTTTACTAAAAGTAATGGCAAAGTGACATTTACTTCAGAGTGTTCAAGTGATGCAAACAAGTTTACTTGGGATTTTGGTGATGGTAACTTGAGTTTGGAAAAGAACCCTATTCATCAATACAGTTCTACAGGCACATACACTATTACTTTATATGCTAATAATGACTGTGGTCAGCAAATAAAATCAAAGGATGTAAGTGTGCAAGTAACAGGTACTAAGGAAGTAGATTTCAACGAGGTTAGATTGTATCCAAATCCCAATGACGGAGAATTTTATTTGAGTATTGATGTAAAAGAGGAAGGAGAATATAAAATGAATATTTATGATTTAAGAGGTAAATTAGTTAAACAAAAAGTAGTAAAACTCAATTCAGGTAAAAATATTGAGAAATTTGTTGGTACTGAATTTAGTTCGGGTAATTATATTATGAGTATTGTGAAGGGAACTAAAAAATACGATTTGCTCTTTAATGTAAAATAAGATATTTTAGTATTAAAAAGAGGCTGCCTAAAATCTAAA
>JALVAD010000081.1 GCA_027011385.1 Saprospiraceae bacterium
CCTGTAAAAAATTGAAAAGCTTATTATTATACATATAATATTTATAGTTTTTTGAATTAAATGCCATTTGCAAAGAGTTTTAGCTCAAAATATTAGCATATTTCATTGATAATTAAAAACAAAATAGTACCTTTGCGCTCCATTTTATTAAACTAAAAAATATAACAGTATGTTTGCAATAGTTGAAATAAACGGTCAACAGTTCAAAGTGACAAATGATCAAGAGATATTTGTCCACCGTTTACAAAACGCAGAAGGAGATAGTGTTACTTTTGACAAAGTACTCCTCGTCAGTGATGACAAAAACACTCAAATAGGTAGTCCCGTATTGAAAGCTTCAGTTGGTGCTACGGTTTTAGAACATGTAAAAGGCGATAAAGTAATCGTTTTTAAGAAGAAAAGAAGAAAAGGTTACAGAGTAAAAAACGGACACAGACAGTATTTTACAAAATTGAAAATCGATTCAATTAAATTTTAATTAATCCAAAAATCTTAAGAAATGGCACATAAAAAAGGAGTAGGTAGTTCTGACAATGGTAGGGATAGTAATAGTAAACGATTAGGAGTAAAATTGTTTGGTGGACAGGTTGCTAAAGCCGGAAATATCATACTAAAACAAAGAGGAACAAAGTATCACCCGGGTGATAATGTTTATATAAGTAGAGATCACTCTATTCATGCAAAAGTAGATGGTTTTGTAAAATTTCAAGTAAAAAGAAATAAAAGGACTTTTGTAAGTATTGTACCTATAACGGAAGAATTGGTAGCAGCAGCAAAAAACCAAGTAGAGGAAACAGTAGCTCCTCAAAAAGCGGTTTCTGACTCAACACTAAAAGTTGAAGACATAGTTGAGGAAACAGTAGTAGCTCAAGAGACACCAACAGACGCTAAAGGAGAAAAAGATGATTTAACTAAAGTTGAAGGTATCGGACCAAAATTGAAAGGAATATTCCATGAGGCCGGTATAATGACTTTCTCGGATTTAGCTGCTAAAACCGCAGATGAGCTAAAAGAGATTCTTTTGGAAGCAGGAGGAAATAGATATGCAAGATTTGATCCAACTACATGGCCTGCACAAGCAAAAATGGCAGCAGAAGGAAAATGGGAAGAATTGAAAGTTTGGCAAGATGAATTAGACGGAGGCAAATAAAATATATTTGTCCAAATACATAAAAAAGGCTGTTTCATATCGAAGCAGCCTTTTTAATTAATTAAATACTTTTAATATTCTATTTTATCATCTTTATCTATCCATGCTTTAAAAACCAACTGCGCTTTATTTTGTAATAGTTGCTTCATAGGAATTTTTCTAGCATTAATTGGTGTTGCGATTTCCTGATAAATGAAATCATCGTCAAAACCGGCGTCTGCAGCATCTTTTTTGTCTCCTGCATAATAAACTGCTTTTGGTCTAGCCCAATAAATTGCACCTAGGCACATCGGGCATGGTTCGCAGCTTGTATATATTTCACAATCATCCAATTGGAAGGAATTTAAATTTTTGCAAGCATCTCTTATAGCAACAACTTCAGCATGAGCAGTAGGATCATTACTGGTTGTAACCTGATTATTTCCTCTTCCGATTATATTTCCATCTTTCACTACAATAGCTCCAAAGGGACCTCCTTTTCCACTATTCATACCTGTTTCAGCCATTTTAATAGCCTCGAGCATAAATTTTTCTCTTGTTTTTGACATATAAAAAATTTTTTCAAAGATAAAATATAATACCAAATGAATATCAAAATTCACTGAATAAATTCTAAATGTTTTTTTGTTTTTCAAATTTTATAAAAAGCAGAAAAACGTAAAAAGATGACTAATTTATCGGACATTTTGGTTTGGTATATTATAGGATAGAACCAAAAAAAAGTTTGTTAAATGTTAAAAAATTGAATCTTTTATTAATTTAGAGTTTTCTTTTAACAAAACAGTAGAGTTATGGTATTTTTAGAGTTTGAAAAACCCTTGGAAAAGTTGCATGAACAGTTGGAAAAATTGATACAAATCAATGAAGAGGGCGAACTTGATATGAGTGATAAAATAAAAGAATTAGAGAATAAAATAAATAAAAAATCAAAAGAAATATTTTCCAATCTGACAGGGTGGGAAAGAGTACAGTTGTCAAGACACCCACAACGCCCATATACTGAATTTTATATTGAAAACATTACTTCAAAGTTTAAAGAACTACACGGAGATAGATATTTCAAAGACGACAAAGCCATAATTGGCGGTATAGGCAAAATAGGTAATCAAAGCGTGGTTATCATCGGTCAGCAAAAGGGTACTAATACCAAAATGCGTCAATATAGAAACTTCGGCATGGCAAATCCGGACGGATATAGAAAAGCATTGAGGCTAATGAAATTGGCTGAGAAGTTTAAATTGCCGGTTATCACATTAATTGATACTCCTGGAGCTTATCCCGGAATTGAGGCAGAAGAAAGAGGGCAAGCGGAAGCTATTGCTAGAAATCTTTTTGAAATGGCAAATTTAAAAACACCAATTTTAGCTTATGTTATCGGAGAAGGTGCATCCGGTGGTGCTCTTGGAATAGGGATTGGTGATAAGGTTTTTATGCTTGAAAACACATGGTATTCCGTTATTTCTCCTGAGAATTGTTCAACTATTTTATGGAGAACCTGGGATTATAAAGAAACTGCAGCAGAAGCATTAAAACTTACTCCTGAGCATATGCTTGAATTCGGACTGATCGAAGATATTGTCAAAGAACCTTTAGGAGGTGCTCATAAAGATCCGGAAAAAATGGCAAAAACCTTAAAGGCGCATATCATCAAACAGTTGAAAGAAATTACAGAACTCGATACCGAAACACTTTTAAGTAAAAGAATAGAGAGGTATAAAAATATTGGAGAGTTTGACGAAGTTGTAGAATGATTTATTGGATTTATAGAGGATGAAGGAGATAGTATACAAAAAAGCACTAAATAAATTACTGAAAACTACGGCCAATCCACAAAAAGACGGCATAAGTATCAATCCTACAAAGTCAATATTAATTTTATTTGATGGTACTGATGATGCTGATAGGAAAGTGATTTTGCAGTTTAGTGAAAAACTTAAATCAACGGGTAAAAAAGTAAAGTTATTGAGTTATATTAATTCAAAAGGAGAGTTGATGGACTTCGGTATGGCTGTTTATAATAATAAATCCATCAACTTCTATGAGTTTCCTAAAAAACATATCTTGGAATTATTGGATTCTGAAAAATTTGATTTTCTTTTTAATCTCAATATAAAAGATTACAAACATCTTCACGCTTTGGCTTGTAAGACCAATGCATCATTTAAGTTGAGTCTTCCAACAAAATATCCCCATAATTTTACGATGGTGATGAATACAAAAGAAAAAAAAGACCTGGACACGATACTTGCTGAAACAAATAGGTGTTTGGAAAAATTATCATACGACTAGATTTTGTGCCTGATATCACATTGATGTATTATGGATAGTTATTAAACTAAACAGCTCAACTTCGCTTGTGTCAAAATGATACAATCTCGCAAATGAACGGGATAATAGGTAGGTGTATTTCATTTTTTTTTCAAAAACTTAACTCAAGATTAAAAAAATAGTTAATTTCGTTATTAACTTCAATTTCTGGAAATATGAAAGAAGAAAAACGACAAAATAAAGAAGAATTAATTATTGATGCAGCTGAAAAAGTTTTTAGCAAATACGGATATAAGAATGCCAAAATGGAAGATGTTTCCAAACTTGCAGGAATAACAAAAGTGACCCTGTATTCTTATTTCCAAAGTAAGGAAAATCTTTATATGGCATTGACATATCGCGGGTTTCAAAAATTACTTAACGGGTATTATCAAATAATAGATAAGCATAAATCTGATACAGGATTGCACTCATCTCTTGCTCTATTGGATAAATTTATGGATTTTTCTACTGAAAACTTTTTGTACAATGAAGCCTTATTAAACTATTTTTCAGCAATAAGGTCAGGAAATGAAAAAAAACTTACAGAGGCAATTAAGGAGAGTATTTATTTTAAAAAAATGCAAGATATTCATAACCTTCTTTTTAAGCTCGCAGCTAAAGAAGTGTTAAGAGGAAAAGAAGACGGAAGCATTATCAATGATTTTGATCCAATGTTTTTGTCACTTCACGCATGGACAATGGTTGTAGGCTACTCAAAAGTATTGGCGGCATCGGGAAATGAAAAGACATCAATTTTTCATATCAAAATGTCAAACTTAAAGAGAATAATCCTGCAAACAGCAAAGATAGTCTTGGTGAATAAAATGGACTTGGACGAGGTTTTAATCGAGAATTAATTTGAGATATGGATATCCACAACGTTAGAAGAGAATACATTAAAAAGAAGCTGCATCTCAAAGACCTAAACAAAGATCCTTTTAAGCAGTTTGACCAATGGTTTAAAATCGCTCTTGATGAAATCAAACTCGATCCCAATGCGATGTCTCTTGCTACAGTTGGAAAAGAAAATAAGCCAAGCTTAAGAACGGTGTTGTTGAAATATTATGACAAGTCTGGCTTTGTTTTTTTTACTAATTACAGTAGCAGAAAATCTATACAAATAGAAGAAAATGAAAATGTGGCTTTATTGTTTTTTTGGGTTACTCTTGAAAGACAAATAATAATAGAAGGGAAAGCTAAAAAAATATCCAAAGCCGAATCACTTAAATATTTCTCTTCAAGACCACACGGTAGTCAATTAGGTGCATGGGTTTCACAACAAAGTAGTATTATCTCCTCAAAATCAATACTACTATCCAAACTCGAAGAAATTAAAAGAAAATTTAAAGAAGGAAAAGTTCCGCTACCTGATTTTTGGGGTGGTTACCGGGTTATACCCGAAAGAATCGAATTTTGGCAAGGGGGTGAAAATAGACTTCACGATAGATTTTTATATACTAAAAACGCCAATAATAATTGGGAAATATACAGACTTGCTCCTTAACCCGAATTATTAATCAACATATTCCACCTTCCTCATAAATCTTAAGCCAAAAGATATTTCAACCGTTACGTTTTTTATTCTCCTTCTTCTCAATGTTATGGTATTATTTGGATGATATGGATCTACAATACTACCTATCTCCGGCTGCTCGTATTGATTGGATAAATCAGGATTAATCGATAACTCAAATAGCAACTCCACGAGTTCAGAAAACACATATTCAACACCTCCCCCGACTTGTGCTCCATATACAAATTTCTTAACAAATATATTGTCAGGATAATAAGGGTATGACTGTCTTTGATTGAAATGCACAAATTTATCCAGATTGGTAAATGCCGTGTATTCCGCTCTTAATCCAAAAGAATAGAAAGATCTTAAATTATCTTTAAGTTGCTGTTTTCTTTTAGCTCCTAAACCTAAACTTACATTATGAAATAAAAAATTTCTAGTAGGAAGTCTAAATACATTCCCGTCAATTGTATATCCCAAAGCCCCCCTAAGCGAACTGCCTCTATTGTGGTAACCGAGTTGGGCATAAAGGGTATTCATAGGATTTTCTTCCGAATAAGATTCGATAAATGAAGCTACATGGTATGTCAAAACAGGTTTTTGATTGAAGTTTTCCCATTTCTGATAGCCGATAGAAGGCCCACCTTTCAGACCGAAAAAAAAACTCTGCGATAATCCAAATGCAATCGCAAAAAACACTAAATATACTGTAACAATCAATTTTTTTTTCATTTGCCTCTAACTTTATATTTTTCAATCCGGACAGCAATAATACTAATTTCTTGGTTTTATGCCAATTTAACTCTAAAATGACGCATATATTACATTTTAATTTTCCAATATTTTCATTAAAAATACTCGTCATAGCTAGGGCTATGCCTGTGTTTTTTAACTCAATCTTGAAAAATTTATTCTATAATATTTATACGACATCTTAAAGTTAATTTGGTATTAAAGCCTCATTAAACAGATATTTTAAACCTTTTCTCTTTGTTTCTGCCGCCCATTCCTTTCTTTTTGAAATAGGTTTTAGTAAAACTTTTCTACCTTTCCTGAATTTAATTCGTGTCTTTGTTTTGTTTATTTTCGCCAAATATTTCAAACTCATGCCAAATTTCTGAGAAATAGCCGCAAGAGATTGCCTGTTTTGAGTTATATAAATATCATCATTGCCATAATATTTTTTCTTCTTTTTCTCCAAAAATACAATTTCACCTTTTTTAAATTTATGCTTTTTCTTCTTTATGCCATCATTGTATTTTAATATCCTTTTTTCTGAAATTCCTATTCTTTTTGATAAAGAAGAAAGTGTTTCTCCTGCAAATGCATAAGTAAATTTACTTCCGTTGATATAACTTATAGAACTTGTTTCTCTTTCCCTTTTTCCGACCTTAATTACAGTCGAACTTTTGGTTTTAGGGGCTGGAGGTACAGTATTCTTTACATATTCCACAGGTTTATATTCCGAATCAAATTTGTACAAATTGTATTTTTCAATTATAAAAATCAGTTTATCGGCATATTTTGGATCTGTCGCATAACCGGCTTTCACCAGACCTTTTGCCCAAGACTTATAATCATAAACATCATAATCATACAGAAACCGGTATCTTTTTTTGGATAAAAAGGCTGAATGGTCATCAAAGGATTCATTAACGGAATTGTAAACTCTAAAACAGCTTTTCACGATGCTCCCGTTTTTATATTCGTCATCTTCCCACGAAAAAGTAGCTCCTGTCCAATCATTTCCGCATTTTATACCAAAATGATTGTTTGCCTTAACAGCAAGATCGCTTCTGCCCCAGTTAGACTCCAACATACCCTGCGCAAGGGTAATACTTGCCGGAATACCGTACCTATTCATTTTATCAATAGATATGTCCTTGTAATTGTCTATATAGTTATAAACAAAATCTTGACCGTATGTAACAAAGGAATACATAAACACAAAAATCATTAAAAAACTTCTCATAAAACAATAATTTACTAATAACCAACAATAAACATATTGCTAACAAAAACCATACCAAATTTTAACAAAATAAAATTATCTTAAAATGAACTATTTAAACGTATAAATCATTAGTATTAATGTATTCTTATTAATTATATAAAAACAATATTAAAATTATGGCAAATTTATTAGATCTTTTCGAACAACAAATGGATGGTGGTTTACTAGAACAACTTGGTTCACAGGTAGGTATTAATGACCCACAAAAAACTAAAACCGCCGCTAAAGGTGCTTTCTCTGTATTGATGGGTGCTCTTCAAAAAAATGCCTCAACAGATCAAGGTGCTAGTATTCTTAGTTCTGTTCTCGACAAAGATCACGACGGAAGTATATTGGATGATGTTATGGGTTATGTTACAGGAGCAATGCAACCTAAAAATACAAGAACCGTTGATGGTGCGGGAATCTTATCGCACTTACTTAACGGTACAAATCACGATAATATCCTTGATCAAGTAGCAAGTATGGCAGGAATTGATAAAAACTCAAGTGCTAGTCTTTTGATGAAATTAGCACCTATCGCAATGGGTATGTTAGGAAAAGTAAAAAAAGAAAATAATCTTGATGAGAGTGGTCTTAGAGATGTATTGACTCAAACTGTTGAGCCTGCTAAAAATGATAGTATGCTTGGAGGTTTATTGGGAAGTTTCTTAGATCAAGACGGTGACGGTAGTGTGATGGACGATCTTGGTAGAATGGGAATGAAAGCAATCTTTAAAGGATTTTTCGGAGGAAAATAATTTTCTTTTTCATAAAGAAATTGGAGGCTGAAGTAAAATAGCCTCCTTTTTTTATGTAAAGAGTATCGTTGTATTCGATAGATTGGGTTATTTGAGCATATCAAGAAAGAACACTACCTGCGGCAATATAATCTTCACTTCTTCTTTCTTTTCAGCTGACCAATAGAGTATAAAATTAATCTTTGAAGAGTTAAGAGAATAACCATTGCTTTGTATCTTTTGAATTGTTTCCTTAAAACTATTTGAGAACTTCACTATTGTATTTCCATTTTTATCAGACAATCCAAATTCGGATTTTGTCAGTTTATCCCCGGCTTTTAGGCTGTTTATTTCTTTTTGTACATAATAAAAATGACTTAAATGCACATCTCTATGGCTAAGATTTATCAATAATTGATGTGGTTTGGGGTAATTCTTGCCATCATAGTATTTAGCCAGATCGTCAACAAAAATATTATCAAAATTAATACCCCTGTGATGAATAATCAAGGAATGTTTTGCTCTGGTCATCGCTACATAGAGTTTTCTTTTCTCATCATCCGTTTCAGCATTAACACCATTGAGCATTATAAATACATTGTCAAATTCTTTTCCCTTTGCCTTGTGAATGGTAGATACAAAAACCGTTTCCCCTTTCACCTCAGTAAAATCTTCAATTCCAGATTCTCTAACAAATGTTTCAAAGTCAGTTTTGTATTTTATCTTGGGATTTATAGTTTGAAAATCCTTTATTAACTGCTTGGCTAATTCATAATTATCACTTGTTTTGTGCCTTGCGGCAAACTGCTTTTTTGCATTGTTCCATATATCTTTACTTATGATTGGAGAGGAATCATCAATACTTATATCATCGATAAATGTCCGTATTTCTATCAGATTGTACAAATTAAAGTCGGTATTGGATTGAATCAATTTTGCCGGAATACCATTATTGTTCAATAGACCTGTTATTTGCAATGCCTCATCATTGGTTTGCGTTAAAACGGCTGTAGAGCCGGCTATACCTGTAGAATATATATTTTTCGTTAATGCAGAATAGAGCATATTGCTTTTGTATTGATATAGATCAATAATTCCATTTTCATTACTCACCGGTGATATACTACTCTTTTTCAGTCTGTTTTTGATTTTTTCAACAAATTGATTGGTAAACTCAATAAGATTTTTTTTACTTCTGTAATTTTCTATGAGTTCATATTTTTTAGATTTCTCACTATTCAAAAACATCTCGAAATATTTCGAGTCAGACCCGCGAAAAGTATAAATATTCTGGTCATCATCTCCAACCGCAATAACCCTCATCTCAGTGTTCTTTTTCATCAAAGCATATACAAGGTCAAATTCTTCTTGGGTCATATCCTGCGCTTCATCAATTACCAATACGAGTTTTGTTATTTTGCTTTGTTCGACTTCTGCCGCTTCTATTTTCTCTACGGTTTCTTTGATAATATCGGCAGATTTTTCAATACTTCCCACCTTGCCCAACAAATCAAAACAATACGAATGAAATGTTTTAATCTCAACGTAATTTGCCGCATTCCCAATCAATTTGAGTAATCTTTTTTTGAATTCCGTAGCGGCTGCTCTGGAAAAAGTCAACATCAGCAACTGCTCGTGTTTGATATCTTCCATCAATAGCAAAGAAGCTAATTTGTGTACCAAAACCCTGGTTTTTCCACTGCCCGGTCCTGCAGCTACCACGATATACTTTGATATTTTATCATTGATTATATCCAATTGACGCGGCGAAAGTGTCCCGAATAATTGCCTGAATTTTTTCGGAGTTATATTCTTCTGTATTTCGTCTTTTCTGCTTCCCGGAAAGTACAGGTTCAAAAAAGAATTATAATTCAATTTGAAATAATCATCTACAAAACGCAATGCTTTGCTGTAATCATCAAGCATATTTTTTGCATACTCACCGACTATATGTATCTGTTGCATTTTGCTATTGTAAAAAGTCTCTAATTGCTTGTAATCATCTTTTTTATATTGAACTTTATTATTGTTCTCCAGTCTGTTTATCGTAAGTTTGTTATAAACGACCAAAAAACCACCCTCGATTGTTATAGCTCCGATTTTGGATAAATAGAACAAAGTATCTTCTATATCCTCTACATCTATATCTTTAGCAAATAACAATCTGTTTTGAGAATGCTGTTTGAGTTCCAAAACAGAGAACTCGATAAGTATTTCTGATTTATTCCGGTCATTTTCTTTTATTTTACTATACAAATAATCTACGATAAATACTGCTAATTGATGTCTTCGGGCTTGTTTTTCTTTAAATTGTCGTTTGCCTATTTTTGATATTACTGCAATGTGATTTGAAGAGCCTTGGTGATTTTGTTTCTTTATCAGATTTTTGATTTCCCAAAAATTCAATATTGTTTTTATCTTTCTTACATCTATATTTTTGATTTCCTTAGCTAATGCCGCTTCGTTTATTTCCTTTAGGTTGATTGTCTTTTCTTCCTCGTTGATGTAAGCACTGAGAAAATCTTCTATTTGCGAAAAAGATTTTGCTCTTGCCAATGACTTATTCTTCTTTTGGTCGTGTTGTACAAATGCGGTCAAATCTTTTGTATCTGCCAATATCTTTTCTTCCCTCAATAATGTGATGATTTGTATTACCTCTTCTCTGACTATTCCCAAATGATCCGAAATATAATCTACTCTGGATTCTGCTTCTTCATCGGTTTGGTTTTTGCGGCTTTTAGCGGAAAAAAGCTTTTTTATTATTCTTACGGCATTTACCTTTTGTTCTTTGCTTATACCGGTGATAGTATTTATTTTATCTATAGCTTCTTGTGCATTCTTTGTCAGAATACCGGAAGCAAATATCCTTGGATTGTTCTGTCCCCTTTTTAGATATCCGGCTTGTTCCAATGCTGAAATTGCCGTTTTTACCCGTGATTCTATTTCACTTATATTATCATCCCAACCTGCTTTTCTTGCAATTTCTAGAGCTGAGTTTGATATGGATTTTTTGAAATTTGTTATCTTTTTTATCGCTACCCATATTTGTTGTATTTCTTTGATAGTGATTTTTGTTTGATTCAGTAGTACAAAATGTTTATTCAAGTCTTCTTCGTTGTACAAAACGTAGCAATCGGCAGTGATTTTCTCATCTCTACCGGCTCTTCCTGCTTCCTGCACATAGTTTTCAAGTGAATCCGAAATATCGTAATGAATCACCAGTCCCACATCTTTTTTATCTACTCCCATACCAAAAGCCGATGTTGCAACCATAATATCAACATCACCGGCAATAAATGCCTCTTGGTTTTCTTTTTTGGAACTAATATCCATTTTGCCGTGATAAGGCTTCGCATTAAACCCGTCTTTTGTCAGCCTCTCTGCAAGAAGAAAAGCTTTTCTTGTTCTTGAAACATAGATAATAGTTGGACATTTGTGTGATTCCAACAGATTTCGAGCTTTATTGTACTTGTCTTCTTCTTCATTACTGTTAAAAACTCGATATTTTAAATTCGTCCTGAAAATATCCGCTTTATATACTTCGAGTTTCAAGTCCAATTTCTCTTCAAAATAATCGCAAATATCTCTTATGACCATTTGTTTCGCCGTAGCTGTAAAACAAGATACGGGTATGGGAAAACTAAGGTTTTTCTTTTCTTGCAATGATTTAATAAAATCAGCAATATACAAATAATCAACTCTGAAATCTTGCCCCCAGGAAGACAAACAATGGGCTTCATCTACGACAAAACGCGCTATTCTTCTACTCAATAATAAACGTTCAATGGTTTTGGATCTCAAGGATTCAGGCGAAATATACAGTATATTAGCTGTACCGTTCTCCACTCTTTCAAATGATTTGCTTCTCTCAATAGGATCAAGCAATCCGTTTATGGTTACCGATTGTGTAATGCCCGATTTTTCAAGATTATCAACTTGGTCTTTCATCAAGGATTGCAATGGTGATATAACTACGGTTAGACCTCTACTGCTGTCACCCTCCATCAATGCAGGAACTTGAAAAGTAATGGATTTTCCTCCACCTGTTGGAAAAATAGCCAATAGAGATTTATTGCCGATAGCGGCATTTACCACATCCTCTTGCAGGGATTTCCCATCAAATTTACGATATGATTCAAATCCAAAATATCTTTTCAATGCTTTATTTGCATCCAATGCTTCATCGCAATAATCACAGCCTGTTATACATACTTTACTGCGCAATAAGTACATTATCCTTTCTATTTCGGGGTATGTTTTAATGACCCAAGGAGGCGTCAAAGAGTATTTATCGGAGCTGTTTACTAAAGCCAAAGAGTACGCCAATTCAACAGGGAAATGATATATCATTTTATCCAAAGGAGCATTTTCGCATATTTTGGTTTTAAAGAATCTGCGTATCAATTCTTCCAATGTCGTAGGAGTATCTGCTTTGTATGAAATATATTCAAAGAAATATTTGAATTCGATTTTATCGGCTAATAAATAATAGAGAATATTCTTAAAATCCTCGTCTAAAGCCGTAAATGCAGCTATTTCATCATAAAACAAGTCACGTGCTTTTTTGGAATCATTGACAGGATTGTTAATATCAGAATCTATAAGTTTGTCATCTTTTACAAGTCTGTGATATGGTTTTGACGGAAACAATAAGGGCGAATAAAATAATGTATCTATCAACTTTATTCTTTTGGAAACCTGTATCGGCAGATAATCTTTTATATACTCCCAATCGTGTTTTAGTGCATTATGTCCGCACAAATACTCACACCCCTCAATAAAATCATTAAATTCATAGAGTTTGTTGGTATGCAGGACGCTATTACCATCTTTAATAGCACCAATATCCAAAATCTTTTGTGATCTCGGGTCAATCTCCGTATCAAAAAATACTAATGGCTTCATTAGCAAGATATAGAGCAAGTATTGTACCAAAGATACTATTTTTCAATGAGGTTCTATTAATTATTTCAGGGAATACGGAGATTCAATCATCTATAAGTAAATTGCCACCTAAAGAGAGGGCTGATTATTTTAGAGCGGTGGTTGATAGGACTAATAAGAAAGAGATGTTCGTAGATTTGTACAATGTAACCGAAAACAATCAGGAATTTCAGGTAGTTTTAAAATAAATTATGAAAAAGATATTTTATGTTTTTTTGTTTACCGGTTTTTTAAATTTATTAAATGCACAAAGTACTTGGGAATATTTTCATCGTAATGCTGATGAAGAAGAGCGTATCATAAGTGTAGAGGAAGTAAACAAGGATACCTTAATAACCGTTTCTAATGTACTGCATGTAAAGGGAGATGAAAACAAAGCAAAAGGAATAATAAGGTATATTTCAAACAAAACAGGTGAAGTTTTGGCTGAAAAAAGTTACAGAATAGATTCACTTGGAACAAAATTTGAAAAAATATTTTATAATAAAAAATCTCGTATATTTGTAATAGTTGGAAGTG
>JALVAD010000082.1 GCA_027011385.1 Saprospiraceae bacterium
ATTTATATCCCCTCTTAATATTATAAATAAAAAAGAAAACCGGTAATGGAGATTGAATCTTATTTTATTTTTGTGTAAAATTATATGAAAAATGGATAGTATAAATCGTCGAGACTTTATTAAGATATCATCAGTAGCAACTGCGGGAATGGCTTTGACATGGTCAGGAACAAGTTTCGTTGGTGATTTGTTTGGAAAAGAAGAGATGCCTTTATCTGAAAATGTGGCAAAAAAAATTCCTACAGTATGTGAAGTTTGTTTCTGGAATTGTGCCGGATGGGCTTATATGGATAGGAAAGGTGAGATACAAAAAATTAAAGGAAATAAAAATGACCCGCATAGCAATGGTCGTTTTTGTCCTAGAGGAACCGGAGGAGTTGGAATGTACACCGATAATGATAGATTGAAGAAACCAATGATCAGAGAAGGGAAACCCGGGGAGCAAAAGTTTAGGGAAGTATCTTGGGAAGAAGCAATAGATCATATTGTGAAAAAGATGAAGGAGATTGAGTCCAAGTATGGTCGTGAATCTATGGCACTATTGCACCACGGAAAAACAGGACCTCATTTTGAGTATCTGTTTGAGGCTTATGGTTCCGGAAATATTGCCGAGCCTGCCGGAGCACAATGTTTGATTACCAGAGAAGCTGGGTTTATTGCAACATATGGTGCAGGCTTAGCATCACCGGAGCCAACAGATGTACGAAATGCAAGGTGCTTGGTGCTTATTGGTAATCATATAGGTGAAAATATGCACAATGGACATGTGCAAGATATGTCTCATCTGATTGATAATGGAGGTACTGTCATTACAGTTGATCCTAGATTTTCCACAGCAGCAGGACATTCCAAGTATTGGTTACCTATTAAGCCTGGAACCGATATGGCATTATTGTTGGCATGGATGAATGTTATTATCAATGAAGGTATATATGATAAGGATTATGTAGAAAGATATACTTACGGTTTTGATATGCTCAAGGATCATGTTCAGAAATATACACCTGAATGGGCATCTGCAATTACGACACTTTCAGCAGCAGATATCAGAAAAACAGCTAGAGAGATGGCTGCAGCATCTCCAAAAGTTATAGTTCATCCGGGAAGACATACTGCATGGTACGGTGATGATACACAAAGAACCAGAGCAATTGCTATATTAAATGCGATTTTGGGTTCATATGGTAGAGTAGGAGGTTTTTATTTCCCTGAGAGAGTGAAGCCCCCTCATTATCCTCATCCTCCATTGCCTAAACCAAAATGGTCCTGGAAAGATTATACAAAAGAAAAACACAAGATGGCTATCATGGGAATTACAAATATTGTAATTGATCATGCATTGCCTGAGTATAAAGGCAAACACGCTATAAAAGGGATGTTTATAACGGCGACAAATATAATTCAGTCTGTTCCGGATGTTGAAAAAACAAAAAGAGCTTTGCAGAATCTTGATTTAGTAGTTGTAGTTGATACGATGCCTTCTGAAATCACAGGTTATGCAGATGTGATACTGCCTGAAGCTACCTATTTGGAGAGATACGATCACTTAAGAACAAGTCATCATAAAGTACCGAATATAGCTTTAAGAGCACCTGCGGCTAAACCAAGATGGGAGACTAAAGCGGGATGGTGGATAGCTAGAGAAATAGGGCTCAAGCTTGGATTGCAGAAATATTATCAATGGGAGAATTTTGAAGAAGTTTTAGATTGGCAATTAAGACAAGTTGGTACGTCACTAGCTGAAATGAAAGAAATCGGTGTTAAGAATTACAAGAAAAAAGAGAAGCTTTATTTAGATGAAAGCGAACAATATTGGTTTAATACCAATACCGGTAAAATCGAACTTTATTCTACAGATTTTGCAGAATGGGGATATGATGCTTTGCCTGTATACAAAGCAAAAGATGAAGCACCTGCTGGATATATGAATATGATTTATGGTAGAATACCAATGCATACATTTGGAAGGACAACCAATAGCCCTAATTTATTTGATTTACGTGAAGAAGGTTATCTGTGGATTCATCCAAAAGTTGCAAAAATATTCGATATAGAATCCGGTCAAGAAGTTTGGTTGAAAAACCAAGATGGTAAGATTTCAACTTTTCCTTCTAGAGTGAGAGTTACACAAAGAATAAGTCCTAGCTGCGTTTATCTACCTCATGGATATGGTTCTAAATCAAAAAAAATGACTAGAGCATATGGTAAAGGCTCTGCCGATTATGAAATGATAACAAATGTCAAAATTGATCCGGAAACTGGAGGAACAGGTATGAGAAACAATTTTGTTACATTATTAACTGAAAATCCACATAAAAATATTGAATCATGAGATATGGAATGGTAATAGATACGAATAAATGTGTTGGGTGTGCTGATTGCGTGGTAGCATGTCAGACAGAAAACAATGTCCCAATAGGTTATTCAAGAGATTGGATAATGGAATTTGTTGAAGGAGATTTTCCTAAATTGAGTTTGCATTTTGAAACACAAAGATGTAATCATTGTGATGATACTCCTTGTGTGAGAACCTGTCCTACAGGTGCAAGTCATGTTGCAGAAGGAGGTATAGTGAAAGTTACCCACAATGAATGTATCGGTTGCGGTGCTTGTATTGAAGCATGCCCTTATGATGCGAGGTATTTTCATCCTGATGGATATGTTGATAAATGCACATTCTGCGATCATAGATTAGAGGATGGACTCGATCCTGCATGTGTTTCTGTTTGCCCAACAGAATGTATGCACTTTGGAGATTTGGATGATCCGGGAAGTGATGTATCCAAACTTCTAAAAGAAAGAGATAATTATACAATTATTCCTGAGGCAGGAACGAAACCACAAATATTTTATTTAAAATAATAGATTATGGAAAAATTATTAGCAACAGATAGACATATACACGGACTGTATCCGCATGTTGATATTTGGGGATTTCCAATTTCAGCCTATCTTTTTCTTGGTGGATTAGCTGCCGGAATTTTGATCTTCGCAGCTATATATTACTTGCTGGGAAAAGAAAAGGAAATGCCTTTTACTGTAAAAATAGGTCCTTTATTTGCATTACCAATCATTATGCTTGGATTATTTTTATTGATTTTTGATTTGCATCACAAACTATTTGTTTGGCAGTTATTTATGACTGCAAGGGCAGAATCTCCAATGTCTTGGGGAGCTTGGACTTTGGTTATTGTTTCGATTTTCTCAGTATTGTGGCCATTGAGTTTTGTAGATAGTATCGATGAATACCTAATCAAAAGAGGTTGGTCCAAAATGACAAGAGTTACGGAAGCCATTATTAAATTTGAACACAAGTGGATTATTCCTCACTTCATTATAATGTTTTTTAGAAAGTACAGGAAGTTTTTTGCAATAGTATTATTGATTTACTCAATAATATTGGGTATATATACTGGTATTCTACTTTCCGCTTTCAATGCACATCCATTGTGGAATAACCCGATTCTTGGACCATTGTTCTTGACTTCAGGTGTTTCAACAGGATCAGCTTTTGTGATGTGGCTTAGCGATAATCATAAAGAGAGATTATTGATGTCTGCTATAGATATGTCGCTTATTGCAATAGAATTGTTTTTTATCGTCCATATGTTTATGGGAATGGAAGCAGGAGCTGAGGCGTATAAGCATGCTGCAGATTTGTTTTTAGGTGGTGAGTTTACAGCGATTTTTTGGGGTGTATTTGTAGGTCTGGGATTGATATTGCCTTTTACTTTGGAGGCATTGGAGTTACGAGGCTTTCATATCCCAACAGCTTTACCTGCATTATTGATTTTAGCAGGTGGACTGCTTTTTAGAATTTTAATGGTATCGGCAGGTCAGATTTCTGAATATCCTATGATGCCTTAATGGAATTAAAATTAATTAGATTATGAGTAATAAAAGAAAAAAAAGGACAAAATGGCTTAAGAATTTCAAGTTCAACAAAAGAAGCAATAAATACATCAATTCGTATGTAGGTGGATTTTTTCTTGGTCTTCTTATTATAGTTGCCTTATATTTTTCAGGAGAGGGTCTTGGATCTAGTGGTGGATATCGTGATGTAGCTGTTGCTGTATTGGATAAAGTTACACCTGAATACGCTCACAACAATTCATATATCGGACCTAGATTGGCTACCGGAGAATCTCCGTTGAAGTCTTGGTTGGTGTTTGAATTAATTGGAGTAATTATGGGAGCTATTCTTTCAGCTGCGATTTTCAATAGATTGCACTTGAGAATAGGTAAAGCACCTCATCTCACAGATAAAAAAAGATTGTGGTTCGCGGTAATCGGAGGAATACTTTGGGGAGTAGGAACACAGTTAGGACGAGGTTGTACATCAGGTTTAGTCTTATCAGGAATGGCAGTAAATTCCTTGTCAGGATACATCGGTTTGATAAGTATCTTTGGCTTTGGGTTTATTTTTGCCATTATTTTTAAATCAATTTGGATAAAAACTAATAAATAATAAATTATGGGACCATTATATCCACAGGAAATTATTAATTCCGAATTCAATATTCTTATCGGATTATTAATAGGTATTGTTTTTGGGTTTTTGTTGGAAGCATCAGGCTTTACCAACACTAGAAAATTGGCAGGTGTTTTTTACGGTTATGATGCGACTGTCATTAAAGTATTTTTTACAGCGGCAATGACAGCGGCAATTGGCTTGCTTATTATGCATTATATGGGATGGATTGATGTCAAATTGACATTTTATCCTAAGACATTTTGGATTCCTACATTAGTAGGAGGAGCAATTATGGGAGCGGGTTTTATTATTGGAGGTTTTTGCCCGGGAACAAGCCTTTGTGCAGCAGCTACGGGTAAAATCGATGCAATTGTATTTATTGGAGGAGTATTTTTAGGAATTTTCGGATTTATTTTTACTTATGATTTATTATTTTCAGATTTGAGAATGTCAGGAAAAATGGGGAATACAGATATCGCTCAATGGCTTGGGCTTAGTGATGGATTATTTATTTTTATAATGGTAATTGTTACTTTTGCATCATTCTTTGTATTCCAAAAATGGCAGGATTCTCATACTAAAGATATGAATCAACGGGATTTGAATGAGCTGGGATTAAAGAAGCCGGAATAGAGTATACCCTTAGTTGTTAAAACTATTTAAAATAAAAAACAGTATTTTATGAAAACAAATTTAAAAGAAAAAATAATATTTGCTTTGATGCTTATTGGAGGTATTGCAGTGATTTTTCTGCCGAACTATAAAAAGCATTCTAAGGTTATGAAGCCTTCTGTACTTTTGGAAGAACTAAACAAGCAAGAAAGATATATCACTTCTGATGATTTGGCAAGAGCTTTGATGATAAAAGATCCTAGTATTATACTGATTGATGTAAGGTCAAAAGAGGATTACGATCATTTCACTTTAGATGGCGCTATCAATGTTCCAATGGAAGATTTGTTGAAAGAAGATTATATTGGATATTTGGATCAAGATGTGTACAAAACAATTTTGTTCTCCAATGGAACAAGTTTGGCTGATGAAGCTTGGATGATTATGAAAAGTCACGATTATCAAGGTAATTATGTATTAAAAGGAGGGCTTAATAAATGGTTTAAAACAATTATCGATCCGGAAAAACCCGGAGAAACCGCTGATTTGGCTGATAGAGAAGCCTATGAATTTAGAAGGGGAGCTTCAATGTTTTTTGTAGGAGTATCTTCCGGTGGAGTAGGTTCGTCAGGTGCTGCTCCCAAAAAAGCTAAAGCTGCGCCAAAGCCAATGGTAAAGCGTAAGAAAAAAGCTGTGTCAGGTGGGTGTGGATAGGCTGCAGCGAAGCGAAAGTCCCGCATAGCAAAGCGTACTGCGGGATTCTGAATAGCAAAGCGTACTGAAGGATTTAAAGTTTAAAAAAAGTTTTATGATGAAAAAGATAAATTTTATAATGTTTTTATTAATAGGGGTGGCAATGTTCAACTCCTGTACCAAAAATGTGGCTCTTGATGCAGGATCTTCAAATAAGAGGTGTGCGATTAATGAATTGTCTATCAACCAAATTACAGACTTGCTTTATAGTGAGAATATGGATGGCGTACAATTTATAGATATCCGAAATGCACATGATTTTTCAGAAAGTCATATCCCGGGTGCAATAAATTTGCCATTAAAAAGTTTTTTTGATAAAAGGCAGTTTGCGAAGATTGAAGGAGATAAATATCTTGTAGTGTATGGATATGATTCCTCAACCCCAAGATTAGTTTCGTTGTTGTCATCTCATTTTAAAAAGGCAAATCTATATGTGGCAATGGGAGGATATGATTTTTTGAAGTCAAAAATTATGGATAATTACGGAGTGTTTAGTGGTATTTATGACGATGAAGTACCTCTATGTGATTACGCCAAAAAGATGAATGATATAGCAAGTAGAGCCGGCTCAGCTGCAAGTAGTGCAAAAGCAAAACCTAGTGCAGCACCAAAGCCAATGGTTAAACGTAAGAAAAAGGCTGTATCCGGAGGATGTGGGTAGTTCATGGGTGATGGGTGATTGGTGATGGGTGATGGGAGTTGAGTGATGGGTGATGAGTGATATTGAGAATGCTAATTAAGTAAAAGAAGAAAATAGAATATAAAAAGTATGAAAATGAAAAATACTAAATACTTATTTGCAATAATTGTAATTCTTGGATTATTTTCTTGTAAATCTGAGATTTTTAAACACAAAACTCTTGGAAAAAGTGGTGATATTTCAAAGTTTCTACAAACAAAAGAGTCTAAACCTTTAGCTCAGGTATATTTTGAACATGGAAATTTTGTTAATTCAAGAATGTTTCCGCCTATAATAAAAAATACTGAGGTGTATGCAAATCAAATGGATTATCTGATAATAGATCTCAGAAAAGCAGATGATTATGAGCAGGGTCATATCAATGGCGCGTACAATGTCCCAATGAAAGATGTAATTGATTTCTTAAAAAACAAGAGAAAAGCATCATCTGTAGAGAAAGTTGTATTTGTTTGTTACACCGGGCAAAAAGCTTCATATACTACAGGAATTACAAGATATGCCGGCTTTGATAATACTTATGTGATGTTGTTTGGAATGGCGGGATGGAATGCTGAATTTTCAGGACCATTGAAAAAAGCATTTGGAGACATTAGCGATAAAAGTCTTCTTGAGATAGCAAAAGGAGAGCATAAGACCGATGGAGAAGAGCATCATGCATCTGTTGAGCATGAGGAGCATAAGGCTATAGATTGGTCAAAATTTCCTTTACTAGAAAAAGGAAGCTTCTCGATGATATCAGAAAAAAGAGCTAAAGAGCTTCTCAGTCTCAAAAGACCTGAATTTTTAGTGTCTAAAGGGGAATTGGTAGATAATCTCAAAAAGAATATCGATTATTATTACCCACTTGCCTATATGAGTAAGAAACAATTTGATTATGCGCACATAAAAGGTGCACATCAATATACTACAAGAAAGGACTTAAGCCCTGACCATAAGCTAGCAGAAGTTGCTAAAGATAAACCGGTATTGGTTTATTGCAAAACCGGGCATACTGCAGCTAATGCTACAGCTTATTTGAAAATGCTTGGTTATGATTCAAAGTCATTAATCTTGGGTTCAAGTGCTATTATGCAAAGTCTTTGGGCTCAACAAGGTTGGCAAGTTAGAGATGTTTCCGCTTTGATTAGCGATTTACCGGTGGTAAGAGGCAAGAAAAGAACTAATAGCAATCCATTTTTGGCAAAAGCAACTAAGAAAAAATCAGGTGGTGCACCAAAGCCAATTGTGCGAAGAAAGAAAAAAGAAGTTAGCGGTGGTTGTGGATAGAAACATTTATCGGTTAGAAAAGACAGACTGGTATTAAACAATTCCCTATATACGTTGTAATATATGTGAGATTTTTGAGTTAAATTGGTGTAAATACCAAAATGTAGATATGAGCGAAGTAAAAAGAACAGAAATAAGTACACTAGGGGAGTTTTGCCTTATTGAAAAGCTTACAAAAGAATTTAAGTTAAAAAACAAATCAAGTATAAAGGGTGTAGGTGATGATGCAGCTGTTTTGGACTATTCAGGTTTCAATACTGTTGTATCTACGGATTTATTGGTAGAGGGGATTCATTTTGATTTGGCTTATTTCCCATTAAGGCATCTGGGGTTTAAATCGGTAATAGTAAACCTGTCTGATATCTATGCTATGAATGCAATACCGAAGCAAATTACTGTTTCAATAGCTTTGTCAAATAGGTTTTCAGTAGAAGCATTGGAAGAATTATATTTTGGAATCAAAACAGCTTGCGATGCTTATGGCGTGGATTTAATAGGTGGAGACACGACATCTTCCAAATCAGGTTTGGTTATGAGTATTACAGCTTTAGGGGTAGGAGAGGAAGACAAGTTGACGTATCGCTCGGGTGCAAAATCCGGAGATCTTATATGTGTGACAGGAGATCTGGGAGCATCTTATCTCGGTCTTCAACTGCTGGAAAGAGAGAAGCAATTGCTCCAATCAGATCCTAGTATCAAAACAGACCTTGAAAATCAAAAGTATATTGTAGGCAGATTTCTAAAACCTGAAGCGAGACGCGATATCATAGATTTATTTCAAAAATCCGGGCTGAAACCCACTGCAATGATGGATATTTCCGATGGATTGGCTTCAGAACTATTTCACATAGCAAAACAATCAAAGGTAGGAATACTAATTGAGGAAGATAAAGTGCCCATGCATCCTGACAGTCAACAAATGGCTCTTAGATTTAATGTAGATCCCATTAATGCAGCGCTGAATGGGGGTGAAGATTATGAGCTTTTGTTTACGATTGACCCCAAAGATATGGAACTTGTAAAATACATGCCTGATATCTCAATAATCGGTGAAGTAAAGAAACTAGAAGAGGGTATTAAAATGCTGTCTACAGGAGGGAATCTATTTGATCTTAAAGCACAGGGATGGAAGCATTTTTAATATTATATTTATCTGATACCTTGAAGTTTTAGAAAAGAGATTGATTTACAAAAGGAACTAAGGCTAGGATGACTGCGTGCGAATAATAATCCGTTCTATCAATAAGACCATTTGTGAGGATACCCACAGAACCTTGTTTTTGTTTTGAATTACTATGTCCAAATACTATATCATCAGCTTCGCCTAATTCAATTCCCCGCTCTATAAGTTTGGTTATTTTACTTGGTAGTAAAAAACTTCCTGTTCTTGCTTTTCCGGTTATTCCGTTTTTATCCTTTATAATTATCCAAGCAAATGCATAATAATCATCATCGTAATGCTCAAGTCCTCCTTCAATACCACAATAATAATCCGCATCAGGATACTTCTGTATTGCATTTTTTATCCTGTTGTTTGCACCTTGATATGTCTCTTCAACAGACATGGGCTGATCACCAACTTCAGAAGATACTGACATACCTAAAAAATCTACATCTGTTAAATTTAGGACAGCACGAAACCCTTGTTTTATTGAATTAATCTTTACCGGATTTTTTGAAGCTATAACTATTTTCATAAATCAATAATTAACAATCAATTGGTATTTTATCAATCCTTTTTTGATGTCTTCCTCCTTCAAATTTCGTATTTAAAAATACTTTCACCATTTCTTTTGTCAAGCGTAAACTCACATATCTTGCCGGCATTGCCAATATATTAGCATCATTATGTTGTCTTGCTAGTTCCGCTAACTCCTTTTTCCAGCAAAGTGCAGCACGTATTTTTTGATGTTTATTTGCCGTTATCGCCGCACCATTTCCACTACCGCACATAATTATACCAAAATCAACAATTCCTTTTTCAACATCTTCGGCAACAGGATGTATGTGATCGGGATAATCTGTAGATTCATTGCTAAATGCTCCATGGTCAATTGTCACATATCCCATTTTTTTAAGCATTCTTATTATCGATTTTTTATACTCAAAACCCGCATGGTCACAACCAATTGATATTTTTTTCACGTGTTATTATTTTTAGAAGCTATAAAAATACAAACCCGAATTTATTCGGGTTTGTATAACATAGTATTCTTTATTGTTGTAATTTATTATCCTCCATATATGGCTTTAACTTGGATTCGATTTCCTTTTTGTAATCATCATCTCCAAGAGCAGGTAATATCCTCAATATTCCTCCAAGAGCCATTTGAGCTTTCTGAATTTCAATGTCAAATGATTGCAAATCATCTTGATCCAAAGAGTAAAAGAACTGCATGTATTGATCTACATTATTTGCCAGAATATCCAGATGCTTCTCTGCTTCCTCTATTTCACCTGCTGATACTAGCACTTCGATAAATGGCAATACAGAATAATCATAAGCGAAATTGAAATTAGGAAATGCTTCGAAATATTTTTTAGCCAATGCAACAGCTTTCTTTTTATCTCCTCTTTTGATAAGCTCTTTTGCTGCTCTTGACATAACCATTTTCATAGCACTAATCTCCGGACCATAACTTTCATCAACAAAAGTTTCTACCTTATCAAAATTACCCCATTTCCATTTAGTCATTACATTTTCGTATATCTTATCAGCATCTACTCTTCCACTACCATATATTCCCATTCCTTTACTGCTTTTAGATTTAATTGGAACAATCCTTAGTCCTAATCCTTCAAGTTCGGTATAGTCATTTAGTCCAAGTAGTTTTACATTTCTTACAGTAACTGAAAAATATATCGGTCTATCCTGAAGATTATTTGCGAGTATATCCAAAATAGCTATTTCATCTTTAGTGAGATAGTTCTTTTTATCAAAATTTAAAGGTATCTTATTCACAAATTTACTACTGTCACTTTCATTAATCCAACCAGAACTAACAGCTTTTTTAAAATCAATCGGAATATACATCCTTTTAGTTGGAATAAAGCTAGGAAAAGAAGATCTTGCACTCCTGATAGGATGTCCTTCTGACATAAACCTCAATACGTTTTTCAAAGGCCAAGCTTGCTTTAATTTTTCTTGGTCAGGATTGTAAAACACCATTTGGTTTCTTTTATTTCCTCTTATACTATCAGGAGGTATTGATAGTTTTATCGCAGGAGAATCATTTATTCTTTTTCTTAATTTATTAATATACCAATCCACGGCTATAAGGCTTAAGTTAACCACTCTTACATCAGGTCTTATACCTTCAACCTCTTGCGCATACCACAGAGGGTATGTATCATTGTCTCCATAAGTAAATATTATAGCATCTTTGTCGCAAGAATTAAGGAAATTTGATGCATAGTCTCTTGTGGCATAATGATCCTTTCTGCTCATGTCATCATAGTTTTGAACTCCCATCAAAACCGGTGCGGTAAGTACCAATAATGATGCTATTCCTGCTACTAATGTCTTATTGTTTTTGATGTAAGACAATAGCGTTGTATATAAAGCAGGGACTGCCAGTCCAATCCAAATCGCGAAAGTCAAAATAGAACCAGCCAAAACATAATCTCTTTCTCTAGGTTCATTAGGAGGTTGATTAGCATATAAGATAATTCCAACTCCTGTGATTAAGAACAATATCATCAATGCAAAGAAGTCTTTTTTCCTTCTTTTATATTGAAAAAACATGCCTAGTAAACCAAATATAAACGGTAAGAAAAAATAACCGTTATGCGCTTTTTCTCTTTTCATAGAGTCAGGCAAAAAGTCCGTATTGTAGTACATGGCGTCATCCAATGGTTTGATGCCTGATACCCAGTTTCCTTTGGATACATCCCAAGAGTAATATCCTTGTTGTTTATTTTGTTTTCCGATAAAATTCCAAGCAAAATATCGCCAGTACATCCATTTCAACTGATATCTGAAAAAGAAAGAAAGGTTTGATAACATTGTAGGTTTCTTAATTCCCCAAGCTTTATAGAGTTTTGTATGTTGACCATCATTGTGACCGATTCTAGGAAACCACATTAGGTCTTTACTGTCATAAACCGGTGTCATCTTTTCGTCAACTTGTTCATAGTGGTCACCTACTCTTCCATATCTTGGCTCAGTAGTATAATTTGTAGGTTTTGCATTGAAATTTGGACCTCTTAATAAAGGTCTTTCACCGTATTGTTCTCTATTGAGGTATGGTAAAAGCCTAAATGCATCACTAGGGACATTCATATTTACAGGAGTATCAGCGTTAGCTCTGATTACTACGACTCCGATTGTAGAAAACCCTATTACCATTAGCATTGCACTAAGTGTAATCAAATGAAGTATATAGTTTCCTGATTTTTTGGAATACCAAATACCTAGATAGATAAGACCACCTATAGTCAAAATAGTCGGTACTAGCCCGGATTGAAAAGATAATCCCAAATCATTTACAGTGAATAGTTCCCACCATGTCCATAGTTTAGGAATACCGGCAATGATTATTTTAAGTTGAAATCCAATCATCGCAACTCCGATCGCTAGACTGATTAATATGCCTTTTATATTGTGGTTTTTGTATTTTTTATAATAGTACAATAATGCTATCACAGGAAAAACCAAAACACTTAATAAGTGAACTCCAGTCGAAAGTGCTATTGAAAAAATAGCGAAAATCAACCATTTGTCAGCTTCAACCGTATTGGGTAAATTGTACCATTTGAATGTAGCCCAAATTGTCATAGCTGTAAAAAAAGTAGACATAGAATAAACCTCACCCTCTACTGCTGAGAACCAAATCGAAACAGCAAATGCAGTAGCGAGACCGGCAACTAAACCGCCTGCGGCTACACTGTACATTTGTGCTTTGTCCAATTCATTGTCTTTTCCCACTAAAGCTAATTTGCCAAGTATAATAGTTGACCATGCGATAAACATCGCAGCTAAAGCTGAAAACATCCCTGACATCAAATTTACAGCAAATGCAATATTTGAAGGGTTATCTGATATCATTTTAGCAAAATTGGCAAATAATCCTCCTATTAAAAGAAAAAGAGAAGCTCCCGGAGGGTGCACAACTTCCATCTTGTATGCTCCTAGCACAAATTCTCCACAGTCCCATAAACTCCCCGTTCTTTCAACGGAAAAAAAGTACACAATCGCAGTTATTAGAAATACTAATATTCCCGTATAATTCGTTAGTTTTTTAAATGTCATTTGAAATATTTTTATTTTGAATCAACAAAAATAACTATTTTAACATATATTTCTC
>JALVAD010000083.1 GCA_027011385.1 Saprospiraceae bacterium
GATTTGGCTAGCCAAATCAAACTGAGATTTGAAGTTTACACACTTTATTGGATACTCCCTTTAAAATTTTTTAAAATGCTTTTGTTTGTCAGTCTAATGATTATAAGTTTCAACTGTCAAACTCAAGAGTAATTATGCCTTAAAAATATCTATCAATTTCCTTTCGATATTTTTCTTTTATTTCCCTTAACAATTCCATAGTAATATTTGGTTTAAATACCCTTACCATATCTACAATGGTATTATTCATAAAGAAAATCCCAACAGAAACATCATAATTCCTATTGCTTATATTATTTTTTATATCATAGGTTATTTTTCTAAATAATTCCCAATTCAAATGATGTGGAATTTCTACATAAAACATATGTTCTGTATTAGAATCTTTATAAATTCCCTCCTCCAATTTTTCTATATTATAATACTTACTGACTTTCATTGATACAGTCAACTCATCTTTATATCTTTTTCGCTTCATTAATTCAAACCCCTCCTCCTGAAAGGCTCGCTGTATAATTGGGATCTCATCATATGAAGGTAGTCCTTTTACTCTAATTGCGTAGAAATAATTATTTCCAATAGATATAGTTGATACTGAACAATCGATATTGTAATCAGTAAATTTATCAATTTTTTGGGCTGCTCTAATCACTTTTTCCCATGAATATTTTTTCTTAGTAACTAATAAAATAGACCTTGGTTTTGCATTGTCAATCATTGGTTGTCCATGATAACCGGGAAATGGATGATTAACATTAATAACAAGAGTATTTGGCAACATATGGTGCTTAATAAAATCTACATTTTCTTCCTTTATTGTGTATCCTGTAGTTTCAATAGGTCTCTTCATTTGCAATAAAATTTTTAGTGTGATTGAATCAATGATACGTAAATTTAGAAATAATTTTAGTATTTTCAAAATATTCTTAAATAGAATTTTTGTTTTTGTCGCTATTAATTCAATTTTTTTGAAAATAGAATAAGTTTTACTATTGATAAAAAAATCTTTAGTATAAAATAATCATCAATTTAAAACCTTGTACCAATCATAGTTGTTAATAGTGTTAACTAAACTATTTAAATGGAAGAAGTAATGAATAAAGTAATAGACGAGCTCTCTAATAAGGATTATGAATTCGGCTTTACAACAGATATAGAGATGGAATTGGCTCCTAAAGGACTAAACGAAGACATTGTTAAATATATATCAGAAAAAAAGGGGGAACCGCAGTGGATGCTAGATTATCGCCTCAAAGCTTATCGTCATTGGCTTACATTAAAGATGCCAAAATGGGGGCATTTGGAAATTCCCAAAATAGATTATCAGGATTTAAGCTATTTTGCAGCGCCCAAAAATATGCCTAAATATGAAAGTCTTGATGAAGTAGATCCAGAATTGCTTGATACATTCAATAAATTGGGAATTCCTTTGGAAGAGCAGAAAAGGTTAACTGGAATTGCTGTTGATGCTGTGTTTGATAGTGTTTCAGTAAAAACAACTTTTCAAGCAACCTTGAAGGAATTGGACATAATATTTTGTTCAATGAGTGATGCAATTAAAGATCATCCGGACTTAGTAAAAAAATATCTCGGAAGTGTTGTTCCATATACAGATAATTATTTTGCTACTCTTAATGCAGCGGTTTTTAGCGATGGTTCTTTTTGTTATATTCCTAAAGGAGCTAGATGCCCGGTAGAACTATCAACTTATTTTAGAATTAATACTGCAGGAACAGGACAATTTGAGAGGACATTGATTATAGCGGATGAAGGGTCTTACGTTAGTTATCTCGAAGGCTGTACCGCACCGCAAAGAGACGAAAATCAATTGCATGCTGCAGTAGTTGAAATAATTGCAGAGAAAGATGCTGAAGTTAAATACAGTACTGTTCAAAATTGGTATCCCGGTGATAAAGAAGGGAAAGGAGGAATTTATAACTTTGTAACTAAAAGAGCAATTTGTAAGGGAAATGGCTCAAAAGTTTCTTGGACACAAGTAGAAACCGGTTCGGCAATCACTTGGAAATATCCAAGCACTATTCTCAAAGGAGATGACACAATAGCTGAATTTTATTCTGTGGCAGTTACCAATAATCACCAACAAGCTGATACAGGTTCTAAAATGATTCATATAGGCAAAAACTCAAAGAGTACTATCGTTTCAAAAGGAATATCATTAGGCAAAAGCCAAAATACTTATAGAGGCATGGTCAAATTTGGTAAAAATGCTCATAACTCAAGAAATCATTCTCAATGTGATTCATTGCTAATGGGTGATAAATGTGGAGCTCATACCTTTCCTTATATCAAGGTTGAAAATAATACAGGAATCGTAGAACATGAAGCTACAACTTCGAAAATTGCGGATGATCAATTGAATTATTTAAAACAAAGAGGTTTGGATGAAGAACAGGCTGTAAGTTTACTTGTAAATGGATATGCTAAAGAGGTTTTGAAACAGCTTCCAATGGAATTTGCAGCGGAAGCGACAAAATTGCTTTCTATTAGTATGGAAGGAAGTGTGGGGTAAAATATTCAAAGTTTAAGGTTCAAGAGGTTTAAAGATGAAAGTTAAAATTAAAAAGTTTAAGGTTTAAGGTTTCAAGTTTTAAAGATAAAAGTAAAAAGATAAAAGTATAAAGTATGGAATTGATAAAAATAAAGAATTTACATGTCAATATTGATAATAAAGAAATCCTCAAAGGTTTTGACCTGAATATAAATAGGGGAGAGGTTCACGCAATTATGGGACCAAATGGTACAGGTAAAAGTACACTTGCTTCTGCTCTTGTGGGTAAACCCGATTATGAGGTGACTAAAGGAGAAGTGATATTTAAGGGAAAAGATTTAATGCAAATGGAAATAGAAGAGAGAGCGCTTGAAGGCTTGTTCCTCGCATTCCAGTATCCGGTTGAAATACCGGGGGTGAGTATGATCAATTTTATGAAAACTGTTGTTGATGCAAGGAGAGAATATAGAAAAGAAGATCCGATATCTCCGGTTGACTTTCTGAAACTAGTGAAAAAAAGTAGCGAATTAGTAGGAATAAACGATAAAATGAAAGGTAGGGCAGTAAATGAGGGATTTTCAGGTGGCGAAAAAAAGAAAAATGAAATTTTCCAAATGGCAATGCTTCAACCGGATTTAGCAATTCTTGATGAATTGGATTCGGGCTTGGATATTGATTCACTAAAGCAAGTGGCGGAAGCTATAAATAAACTGCGAAATGAAAATAATGCTTTTTTGATTATTACCCATTACCAAAGACTTTTGGATTATATCGTTCCTGATTTTGTTCATATTATGAATGATGGTAAAATTGTTAAATCCGGCGGCAAAGACTTGGCAAAAGAGCTGGAAAGTAAAGGTTATGATGATATAATGGGATTAAACTAATGGTGGATATGATTGATTATTATAAAGAATTATTTGAAAATAACAAGGGGAGTCTTGAGTCCGGTCTTTTATTGGAACAAATTAGGGAACAGGGACTGAAAGACTTAGTTAGAATGGGTTTTCCCGGAAATAAGATGGAAAAATGGAAAAATTTTAATACCAAGAGTATCCAAAAAAATAGATATCAATTGAATAATGTTGAGGAGGAGGCTAAACTTGATTTCTTTTCAAAAATATCCGGGTTAGAAAGTCCGAATACTATTGTTTTCAATAATGGACATTGCAGTTATGATTTTCAGATTGAAGAATACAAAAACGGGGTTATATTTGGCTCAATAAAAGCTGTTTTAGCAAATTATCCCGAAAAGGTTTTAAAATATTTTAATAAAGCAAATAAACAAAATCTCAATGGTTTTAATGCTATGAATAGTGCATTTGTCCAGGATGGATTTTTCCTATATGTACCTAAAAACATAAAAATAGATTTTCCAGTACTTGTGACCCAAAATTATGATAAAGGCTCATATCAATTGATAAACAATAGAAACATTATTATTTTAGAAGATAATGCAGCT
>JALVAD010000084.1 GCA_027011385.1 Saprospiraceae bacterium
CTTCTTAATTCTTAGTTTAAAGAATTAACCCGAATTATTCACCACTTTAATTTATATATTGGGCTATATTCCCGAAAACATATGTGTTATGTTCGAAATAATTAAAAAATTAATACCCCATAATGGGGGTAACGTTTGCTTCTATCTTTATGCATCTGTTGCGTTACGAAACACTTGAAATATATTGAGCAAGGAAGTCTTTTGAATTTAAACATAGATTTTTTGTAAGGAATTCTGTTTAATTAATACTAATAAAATACAAACAAAAAATTAAACAGAATGAAAAACAACATTGTAATTATTTATGGTTCTGCAAGAGAGAACAGACAAGGTATTAAAGCTGCAAAATTTGTAGAAAATAAGTTAAAAGCAAGGGGGCATGAGGTTATATTAATTGATGCAATTGACTATCCTTTGCCATTTTTGAATAAAATGCACAAAGAATACAAAGAAGGAGAAGCTCCTGTTGTTATTGAAAAACTCCATAAAATACTTATAAAAGCAGATTCTTTTGTGATAGTTTCTGCTGAATACAATCACAGTATTCCTGCAATATTAAAAAATCTTTTGGATCACTTCCAATCAGAATACTTCTTCAAACCAAGTGCTATTGTCCCCTACTCTGCCGGTCAATATGGTGGGGTAAGAGTAGCGATGCATCTAAGAGCATTATTGGCTGAATTGGGTATGCCGAGTATCAGTTCCTTATTCCCTATTTCAGGTATTCAAAATGCTTTTGATGATGAAGGAAATGCTTTAGTTGAGAGATATGACAAATTCATCGTTAGGTTTTTGGATGAATTAGAATGGTATACAAGAGCATATAAAAATGAAAGAGCAAACGGCACACCTTATTGATTATGGAAATGACAAAAAACAAAATAGAATTAATAAGTTTAAAATCTGATGATCTGAAGTCAGAACACTTTGCAAAAGATATATTATACGGTTTGTCAAAAAAACAGAAAACCATACCTTCTTTATATTTTTACGATAAAAAAGGTTCTGAAATTTTTGAAAATATTTGTGATTTGGATGAATATTATCAAACAAGAGCAGAAGCACAAATATTACAAAAGTTCTCAGAAAAGATTGCTGCAAATTCAAGTAAAGATACGGATATTATCGAATTGGGTAGCGGAAGTTCAGTTAAAACTAAAATACTTCTAGATGCATTTATTTTAAAAAATGGCTTTGCAGATTACTTTCCAATCGATATTTCCGGAAAATTTCTTTTGGAATCTTCTCAATTATTAAGTGAAAGTCTTCCTGAATTGAATATAAATCCCATAGCTGCAAGATACAATGCAGGTTTGGAATATATTTTCAATAAAAAGCTAAAATCTCCAAAACTTGTTTTGTGGCTAGGCTCTAGTATAGGCAATTTGAATAAAGATGAATCTACTTCTTTTCTGCGCAATATTTATTCTATTTTTAAGGGAAATGATAGAATTCTCATAGGTATGGATTTAAAAAAAGATAGGCAAATACTAGAAAATGCATATGATGATTCTCTCAATGTAACAGCTGACTTCAATCTTAATCTTTTATCCCGAATAAATAGTGAACTAGCTGGCCGATTTGATTTAAGCAAATTCAAACACAGAGCTATTTATAATGAAAATAAAGGAGGGATAGAGATGCATTTGGTAAGTTTGACAGAGCAAAGTGTGTTTATTGGTGCTTTAAACAAAACATTTTATTTTGAAAAGGATGAATATATTCACACGGAAAATTCATATAAATATAATTTTGAAGATATCTTAAACTTAGCAAAAGATTCCGGTTTTAAACTAACAAATCATTGGCTTGATGATAAGAATCTATTTAGCCTTAATGAATTTATAAAAAATAAATAATTATGATAGTAAAAGCAATTTGGAATGGCAAAGTCTTAGCAAAAACAGATAAACCTATAAAACTTTAAAACTAACAAAATGATTAATAAAATATCAACAAAAAAGCTTTCACTAGCTTTAAAAAACCCAAATTACACCATAATAGACATAAGACCTATTGATGCATACAATGGTTGGAAATTGAACGGAGAAAATCGCTCCGGACATATCAAAGGAGCAAAGGCTCTTCCGTATAGTTGGACAAATTATATGGATTGGATGGATATAGTTCGATCGAAGGAAATAGACAAGAAAGACAATATTGTCATCTATGGGTATAATTCTGAGAAAATCGAAAAGACTGCGAAATTATTTAAGAAAATAGGATATGAGAATTTGCTGACATATTTTGACTTTGTCTCTGAATGGACTACAGATGATAAGTTGCCAATGGATTATCTAAAAAGATATGATAGACTCGTGCATCCACAATGGTTGAAAGATGTAATTGACGGTAAAAAAGTAGAAAATTTTGACAATGATAAATTTGTCATTGTTCACTCACACTATAGAAATTATGCAGATTATGGACTAGGACATATACCGAGAGCTATTGAAATTGATACTTTGTTGCTCGAGTCTCCCGTAACTTGGAATCGTAGAAGCCCAATTGATTTGAAAGTTGCACTTGAAAGTAAAGGAATTTCAGCTGATACTTCAGTAATTCTTTATGGAAGATTCGGAGCACCTGACAACAATGATGCTTTCCCGGGAAGTAGTGCCGGACATCTTGGAGCAATCAGAAGTGCTGCAATAATGATGTATGCAGGAGTGAAAGACGTAAGAATATTGAACGGAGGGCTGCTATCCTGGGAAAAAGCGGGATTTGATATTGAAACCAAGGCAAATTACCCCAAAAGAGTTTATGATTTTGGAACAGATGTTCCGGCAAATCCATGGGTTTTTATAGATATAGATGAAGCAAAAGAATATATCAAGTCAAATAATAAAGAACTTGTAAGCGTGAGATCTTGGGCTGAATATATCGGTGATGTGAGTGGTTACAACTATATAAAAAAGAAAGGTAGAATACCTGGATCTGTTTTTGGTAATTGCGGTACGGATGCATATCACATGGAAAATTATAGAAATGTAGATCATACTACTAGGGAGTTTCACGAAGTTGAACAACAATTACGGGAAGCAGGACTAACACCTGATAAACAATTGGCTTTTTATTGTGGTACAGGTTGGAGAGGCAGCGAAGCTTTTTTTAATGCATTTTTAATGGGCTATCCCAATGTTTCAGTTTTTGACGGAGGTTGGTTTGAATGGAGCAATGACCCCAATAATCCTTTTGAAACAGGAGATCCTAAATAGTAAATATAAAAACACAACAAGATTATTAAGTATCGGAATGATTCTTATTTAAACTTGTCAATATACAATTTGCCGTCTTTCACCTCAACAGTTTCATTTTCATATTTAGCAGTAAATGAGAAAGCAGCTTTTAATATTTGCTTATCAGAATCGAATTTTTGAATTTCTAAATTTCCTGATTGAATCTGAAATGATTTCAATATATTACCCTCATTCTTATACATTGAAGAAATCAATTGATTCTCTTTTAGACCCAAAGTATAAGTTTTTACCTTCAAATCAGAATCAAAAACCCAGGAGAAAGTATAAATATTATCTGAAGCAAAAATTGTTGACAAGCCATTACGTGCTAAAAAATAATATGTTTTGGGAGTCCATTTCTTACCATCAAGTTTCAAAGAAAATCCCGGTGTATCAAGAGGTGGCGTATCATCTATTATCGGATCTTTTGTACAGGATACTAAAAATAAAATGATAAAGGTAAAGATAGTTAGGTTCTTCATATAGATTTGATTTATATTTTAATAGGAATACTACACATCTAAACATCATCAACGAAAAAACAAATAAATTATTTTGAAAAGAATAAAAAAAACTATATGCCTCAATGCGAAATAAAAATGGTTTTTGGGATGAACTCTTTTTATCTTATGAAACTATTATCGAGACATATAGTTAAATTGATGATGCAAAGTTAATACTTAATTTCATATTGCAAAATTTTTTAATATGTTTTTTGTATTTTTTTTGCG
>JALVAD010000085.1 GCA_027011385.1 Saprospiraceae bacterium
ATTGTTACGATATACTTACTGTTGAAATAACAGAACCTGATGAAATTCTTGTAGAAATCGAAAAGGAAGATGAAACCGGAATAGATTTCAATGATGGTTCTGCAACAGCAAATCCTACCGGTGGTACACCCCCGTATACTTATGCCTGGAACAATGGAGAACTTACAAAAACGATTGAAAATCTGTCACCTGGCGATTATACTTTAACAGTAACTGATAAAAATAATTGCGAAAGCACAGGGGTAGTAACCATTCAAAAATTTATTTGTCTGGATTTAACAGCAAATGCAGAGCAAACTAATGTAAATTGCTATAATTCCTGTGATGGAGAAATCGAAATCACATGGGTTGACAATGCAGTTGAGCCCCTTGATTACGAATGGGATAATGAAAAGACAACCGCAATGATCAGTGATCTTTGTCCCGGAACTTATACGGTTACAATAACAGATGATAAAAAATGTGAAGTAAAACAATCATATACAATTACGCAGCCAACAGAACTTTTGGCAAACGGCAGTTCTACAGATGAAACCGCCAATAATGCCAATGATGGAACAGCGACCGTAAACCCGATGGGAGGAGTAAGTCCATATAGTTACTATTGGTCAAATGGAAAAATAACTCAATCTATTTCTAGCCTTTCACCAAATAATTATTCTGTTACCATTACAGATTCCAATGGTTGCTTGGCAATTTATTCTACAACTGTCGGTGCGTTTGGTTGTCAGGAATTTTATGTTCCTGTTAGTCAAAGCGATGTGTCGTGCAATGGTGGAAATGATGGGAGTTTAAATGGTTTGGATATTAATTACATTGTGATAAATGAAGTAATGTACCATACTATTGGTGATGGCATTGTGTTTGATTATATCGAACTGTTTAACTTTAGTGATGATACAATTCAAATGCAAAACTTTGAATTGAGTGTAAAAATTGAGCATATTTTTGATGATTATGAGTTTCCACCTTTCTCGTATTTAGTATTGGGCAAGGATAGTACTTTGATTAAAAATACTGATTTAGACGTAATAGTATGGGATAATAATTTTGAGAGTAACTACAATTATATTTTGTTATCTGATAATTCTGGTAAAGTTATTGATTCCGTTTATTTCAAAAAGGATACAAATTTACCAAGTGACACATTAGCTTCTCTTGAATTATGTAGCTATTTGAAGGACAATTCCGATGAAACAAATTGGATAAGATCAATTAATCCTTTAAATATTGTCATTGACGAAAAAGAACTGATAGGGACACCGGGAAAGCCAAATTCTATTTCATGTAGCAATTCCGATCCATATACTTATTTATGGAGTACAGGAGATACAACCCCTTTCATTTATAATCTTGAAACCGGCTTCTATAGCGTTACAATTACAAATGATAAAAATTGTACATTTAAGGATACATTTGAAATCACTGAACCATTTGAGTTGACAGCAAATGCAGTTTCTACAGATGAAACATATTATAATGCAAACGATGGGACTGCTAGCTCGTATCCTGTCGGAGGAACACAACATTATACTTTCACTTGGAGCAATGGAAAAAACACGCAAATAATTTCAGATTTAGCACCCGGATATTATCTGTTGACAGTAACCGATGCAAACGGATGTACCGCACTGGATACAGTAACAGTGAAAGAGTTTACATGTCCTAATCTCGAAGTAAATTCAGAGGCATTAAATATCAGTTGTTTTGATGATTGTGATGGCTCTATAGATATATCAAATGTGAATAATGCAGTTCTTCCATTATCATATAAGTGGAATACCGGAGCAGCGTCAGCATCATTGAACAATCTATGTGCTGCGGATTATAGCGTAACAATAACAGATGATAAAAAATGTGAAGTAATCCAAAACTATACACTAACTCAACCGGATGAAATCACGATAACCATTGACAGCATAAGAGATGTAAGATTAAACCCTCTCGGATATATTGCCATTGCCACAAACAACAATGGGAATTATATATTCTCTTGGATAGGACCGGACAATTTTACGGCTAAAACCGAGGATTTAGACAATTTAAAAGATTTTGGATGTTATACCTTGACAGTTACGGACACAGTAACAAATTGTAGCATTGACAGTACAATTTGTCTCGAAGACAAGACAGCAACTTTTGATTTGGAAAAACAAATGAATATACAAATTTTCCCAAATCCTGCTAATGATATCCTATATATCAAATACAATATTGATAACATGAATAGTAAAGATATTCACATCAATATGTTTAGCATCACAGGAACAAAGGTAAAATCCGAATTACAACTTGATAATAAAATTGATATCAAAGATCTTGATGAAGGTATATATCTGATAAGGATAAATACAAATGACAACTCATTGCTAAAAAAGATAGTGGTGATAAGGTAAAAAACTGAATTTTGCAAGAATAGTGCAAGAATTTGCAAAAATAGTGCAAGTGATTTGGATAATTATGGCATAATTTTGCAATATGATATTTATCGGAAATTCCAAAAACAGTATAATAAACTTATTTTTTAACTTTTAAAATTTTAAGCACATGAAAAAATTAACTCTTTTATTAATTATGACATTACTATCTTTTACAAGCTTGTTTTCTCAAGCAGGTATTATTGATAAATCCTTTGCGAACAATGGATTTATAACAGTTCCCGTAGGTATTGTAGGAAACGCAATTGAAATTGAATTTCAAAAGGATGGTAAACTACTTTTAGGTGGCACATTGGCACCTGCAAAAAATGACAATCAAGCTTTCATTAAAAGATATGGAATTAATGGAGAAAACTTAGAGTATAATGCATTCAGAATTGATGGAAAAGTCAGTAATGGAACATGTATGAAATTGTTACCAAATGGTAAAGTACTTATTGCAGGATTTACAAATAATGGTACAGATGGATTTTTAGTTCGGTTGAATAAAAATCTAAAATTTGACAATTCTTTTGGAGTAAGTGGAATAGTTAGACTGAATTTCAGTGATGATCTATCAGATATTGAGAGGATAAAAAGTATTGCAGTATATAATAATGGATATTATTTAGCAGGTGACGTTAAAATAGCAAGTGTTACTCACGGCGCGGTGAATCAGTTTATTATCAAAATTCTTGAAAGTGGTTTTGTTGATAACACATTCAATAGTGGAAAACCATTATACATTTGGGATGGATACAGCTCTTCTAACTATAATGTTTCTTTATTAGTTCAAGGGAATAGATTAATTGTTGCCGGAAGATCGGAAGTTATTGATAACATATATACCGAATTAGCTTATATCCAACCTAATGGTAAAATAGATTTTATAAAATCATCTTTTATTTCTCCAAAAACTAAATATTTTTATATTTCTCATTTCAATCTTATAAGCAATAATAAAATTGTTGGAATGGGATATATAAATAATTTTAATACAAATAATGATGTCCTCGTTGTCAAGCTTAATAGTAATGGTGAATTAGATCAAAATTTCGGTAATGGAGGAACTAAAACCTATGATATGTATAATGCAAAAAAGTCAGATCAAGCAATCTCTATGACTGAGTTGCCAAATGGTAAATTTGTTCTTGCAGGCTGGAAATGGGAAAATTATCCTACATGGGCAAGTAGTTTTGTTTTTGGAATAAATGAAAATGGTAGTATAAATAAATCATTTGGGAAAAGTTCTAATTATGGTATTACAAACTGGAATGTAGGAAATAAAAAACTTGACAAGGCTCTTGCATGCGCATATAATCCTGTAAATAATATGATATATGTAGCTGGAAAAACCTTTAGTGAAAATTATGAGAATCTATACATTACAAGGCTTTCATCGGGAACAAGCGGATTAAAAGATTTTGAAAATAATGAAAACATAATGGAAATATATCCCAATCCAACTTCAGATAATTTTACTGTCAAATTAAAAGATAATATAAATGGAGAAACAATGGTAAAAATATATTCAAATACAGG
>JALVAD010000086.1 GCA_027011385.1 Saprospiraceae bacterium
GAATAATTCAATATTAATGTAATCAGCAAACTTTTTATATTTTTTTGAGAAAAAGCACAATAAGAAAAAACCACTCTCAGTCACAATCAATTCCAAGAAATAAATCGATAAGTAAAAAATACGCTTTCAGGAAAAACCATAGTATAAAAATTTTAATTTCCAACTTATTTAACTTATATTTGTGTCAATTTAAAACAAAACTAAATAAAAATGGCAAAAATTGTTGTTCTGGGGGCCGGAATTTCTGGTCATACCGTAAGTTCGTATCTTCAACATTATTTGGGCAAAAAGCACGAAATCGTTGTTGTATCACCAAATTCTAAATACCAATGGGTACCTTCCAATATATGGGTAGGTGTTGGCAGAATGAAACCAAAAGACATATATTTTCCTTTAGCTCCTTTGTACAAAAAATGGAATATTGATTTCAAGCAAGCAAAGGCGACATCCATACACCCTGATGGAGGCGAAGGATTTGAAAAAGGCTATGTCACCATAGAATACGTTACTGAAGACAAAAAAGGCGTGGTTGAAAAAGTTGATTATGATTTTCTTGTAAACGCTACAGGTCCTGCTTTAAGATTTGACAAAACAGAAGGGCTTGGACCACACAATAACACTACCGTTTCAGTTTGTTCATTTGATCATGCTTCGCATGCTTGGAAAAAGCTTCAAGAGTCAATGGAGAAGATGAAACAGGGAATAAAACAGAATATAGTAATAGGTATTGGTCATCCGGGAGCGACCTGCCAGGGAGCTGCATTTGAATATGTACTAAATGTTTATTTTGAAATAAAAAGAAAAGGATTGCTTGATTATGCAGATATTACCTGGATAACAAATGAATATCAGTTAGGGGATTTCGCCATGGGTGGAGCTTATATCAAATACGGAGGGTATATTACACCGACTAAAGTTTTCACCGAGTCATTTTTAGCAGAAAGAGAAATTCACTGGATCAAACAAGCTGGTGTACACAAAGTTGATAAAGATACTATCTATTATGAAAAATTAGATGGAACCTATCACGAACTAAAATACGATTTTTCTATGCTAATTCCTGCTTTTTCTGGTCCCGGTATCAAAGCATTTGGAAAAGACGGGGAAGATATAACAGCTAAACTATTTAAACCAAATGGATTTATGATAGTTGATGCAGATTATACCCCTAAACCATTTGAAGAGTGGAAAGCATCCGATTGGCCATCAAAATATCAACATCCTGACTATCCAAATATTTTTGCACCTGGAATTGCTTTTGCTCCACCACATACTATTTCAAAACCTCACAAAAGCCCTAATGGAACTAGCATCACTCCAGCTCCTCCTCGTACAGGAATGCCTTCAGGAGTAACGGGTAAAATTGTAGCTCAAAATATTAGAGATTGGATAAAAGCCGGAAAACCGCTAATGAAACACAAGGCTTCGATGGCAAAAATGGGGGCAGCATGCATCGTATCTGCAGGTTATGGACTTACAAATGGTATTGCAGCGACAATGACCGTTTATCCAATTGTACCGGATTGGGAGAAATATCCTGATTATGGAAGATCTATTAAATACACCATGGGTGAACCTGGATTGGCCGGACATTGGTTAAAATGGTTTATGCATTATATGTTTTTGCACAAAGCTAAAGGATATCCATTCTGGTATCTATTACCTGAATAGACTTCTTAATAATAATTTTTTTAACTAATATAAAAATAATATAAAATGGATTTACTACATAAAGAAAGAAATTTAGCCAAGGGATATAGTGAATTTGCATATGCCCCCGTACCAACCAGATTAACTAAAATAATCAGAAAAAATTGGATATGGCAAGCATATAGATTTCTCCGACTAAATATAAAGATAATCAGAATTGTGGCATTTGGTCACTCTTAATAAATTAAGAAGAGGCTGTCTAAAAAGGCAGCCTTTTTTATCCTCATGCGTAAGACTCAGAGCCCCAAAGAGTTTCTGAAGCTGGCTTGTCAGCTTGAAAGCCCTATCTCTCCCGGCTTTATCCCAAATCTCTCTACAAATTTCTTTGAAAAATATGAGGCATTGTCTATTCCTACTTCATATCTTACTTCGGATACCGTTTTGTATTTATTGAATTTTAGGAGTTGGTAAGCTTTTTGCAGTCTTACTTCCAAAATAAGGTTCACAGGAGTTAAACCTATTAATTTTTTTGTCAATCTTGAAAGATTCCTTGGGCTATAACCCATTTTTGTTGCCATTACTGATACGTTAAAATCAGGATTGTCAATATTTTTCAATATCATTTTCTCTATTTCATTTATTACTTCAATATCAACGCTTTTTTCTTTAGGCAAAATAGTATCTTCAGATTTCTCATCAATCCATTTTTCTCTTTCTTGTTTATTTTTTATTAAATTATTAATTCTTGCTATATATTCTATTGCATTAAAAGGCTTGGTGATATAATCATCAATACCTAATTTGAATCCTTTAAGTTTGTCTTCTTTGAGTGACCTTGCCGTAAGTAATATAAATGGCACATTTCGCCACTTTACATTTTTATTCATTTCTGCTCTAAAAACAAAACCATCCATTCCGGGCATCATAACATCCGAGCTAACAAGATCATATTTATTTTCTTTTAATTTTTTCAGGCCTTCATAAGCGTTTTCTGCAAGTTCGACATAAAAATGTTTTTCTAATATACTTGAAAGATATTTTTGCATTTCATAATTATCCTCAACAATAAGTATTCGGGGTTTATCTGCAAATATCGCTTTGACTTTATAATTTGATTTCTCAGTATCTACCAATGAATCATCATTATTTGAAATAATGACATATTCAGGACATACTTTAGACAAATCAAGTGGCAATTGTAAAGTAAAAATACTACCTTCGTTTCTTTTGCTTTCTACCGTAATGCTTCCTCCCATCATTTTCGCCAACCTGTCTGCAAATGACAATCCAATACCAGTACCCGTAATATTTTCTGAATTTGAACCTTGATAATATCTTTCAAAAATGTGTTTGATATCTTTTTCATCTATTCCAACTCCTGTATCTTTAACTGAAATAAACACTTCTTCTTCTTTCAAATCAACCAATAGTTTAACAGAACCTCCGGTTTCAGTATATTTGAATGCATTAGACAAAAGGTTATTAATTATTTTCTCGAGCTTCTCCAAATCCATATTTACCAACACATCTTTGTTTGGAGGCAATACCATTTCAGTACTAATTTGTCTGATTTTAGCATAAGATTCATAAGAATAAAATACTCGTTTGAGAAAAGCAAACAAGCAAACATTAGATTTATTCAACTCCGGACTCCCTTCTTCCAATGTAGATAAATCAAGAATATCATTGACCAAAGTAAGAAGTCTTTTGGAATTTGAATGTGCAATTTTCAATATTTCTTTATTCTCTCCCTTTATCTTGCCAATCACATCTTGAAGTGGTCCTATTATCAATGTTAATGGTGTCCTGAATTCATGGGTAATGTTGGCAAAGAACCTTGATTTGGAATCATTCAATTCTTTTAGATTTTTTGATTCTGCATCCTTTAGTTTAAGAGCAAGTTCTGTTTCTTTATTCTTCCTTCTCTGTCTATTTACAAGCCATTGGAATATCAAACCTGAAAGCAGAAGCAAGGCAATACTACCAAATATTATTCGATTTCTTCTTTTTTCTTCAAGTTCTATTTTTAGTTTTTGTTTTACAATTTGGGCTTCTTTTTTTCCTGTTTCATATTTGGCGTTAGCTTCCGCATTGTTTTGGGAAATACTATTGTTGTAGATTGAATCCTTGTAAATATTGCTAAGTTCAAGATAGTGTAAAGCGCTGTCTGAATTAGGAAGCTTTTTATACATTGTATAGAGCTTAAAATAATTGTCTCTAACTACTTTTTTTAAATTAAGTTTCTTGGCTGTGGCCATAGATTTGTTTATATAAAATATAGCTGAATCAATTTCCCC
>JALVAD010000087.1 GCA_027011385.1 Saprospiraceae bacterium
TGCCATATTGCGGATATCTTCTTCAGTGTATTCATCAAAGTTTTCTATCAAATCAGTGTTTTGCTTGATTTCGGCGATTTCTTTATCAATCTGTGTGGCGATGTAGGCGTTCATTTCTTTTTCAAATACTTGCTTTCTCTGTGTGTTAACCGTATTTTGCTGTGCGCTTGCTATTCCAATTGTAAGTGTAACAAATAGTCCAAGTAGTAATACCATTAAATTCCATCGGTAAAAATAAAACGTTTTCCTCATAATAACAATTTTTTAAAAGTTAAATAATAAAAATTAAAATAGATATAAAGAAAACCTTACCTTCGCACTGCCGTGTAGTGTACGGTAGTGAGTCTGCCTTGTCGGGGCTAACGTTGTCCAGGTAGGCTCTTTTGTTTTATTCTCATAAATTATATTTTTTCATTCATAACAACCACGGCACAATGCATTGTCCTATTTTAAAATAGGTGCAACTCAAGCAAAACTCAAGACCTGCTGCGACCGAAGTCACAACTCATAATATAATCGTTGGGGGGGATAACGATAGTTCCAATAAAATACAAAACCATCTCTAATCAACACTCTATTGCAAATATATAACATAAATAATTATATATCATGTGTTTGTGAGTTTTTTTTGTTAAAAAAGGGGGGGATATTTAGAGTGGTTCTAAATAAAAGAAAAGCAGCATAAAATACTATATAACAACGGTATGTAATGTGTTTATAAGTATTGGCTGGAATCGGGAAAAAATTGAGAAAATAGTTTTTTCTTCTCTGATAAGCGAATGTCTCTGATTTCACTTTTTGTGAGGTGCATGAGAGGGGGCAGATGTGCAAAGGAAAGACTATGGTGAACCTGCTTGCCGGTAGGCAGGTAGGTATTTTTAACAAAAATATTGGAAAATTAAAAGGGAATATATGGGACATTTTGGAGTTAAATTGGTATTAGACTATTTTATCACTATCTTTGCCCGTTATAAAAATTGAGTATGGGATTTATAGAAGAGATAAATAAAAGAAAAACATTTGCAATCGTCAGTCACCCTGATGCTGGAAAAACCACTTTGACGGAAAAACTGCTTCTTTTTGGTGGTGCGATACAGGTAGCAGGTGCAGTTAAATCCAATAAAATCAAGAAGACCACAACATCGGATTTCATGGAAATAGAGAAGCAAAGAGGTATTTCTGTTGCTACTTCCGTGATGGCGTTTGATTATGGAGGAAAACGAATCAATATTCTGGATACTCCCGGTCACAAGGATTTTGCTGAGGATACATACCGTACACTTAGTGCGGTGGATAGTGCAATTGTTGTGATTGATGTAGCTAAAGGTGTTGAGGAACAGACAGAAAAATTAGTCAAAGTATGTAGGATGAGACAAATCCCTATCATCGTTTTTATCAACAAACTGGACAGAGAAGGATTGGATGGATTTGACCTCTTGGATGAAGTTGAAACCAAATTGGGGCTTAGTGTCACACCACTTACCTGGCCTGTAGGAATGGGACAAAGATTTCAAGGCGTATATAATATCTATGAATCTAATCTAAACCTTTTTGATGCTCACGGCAAACAAAGCATCGGTGAAGTAGTGGAAATCAATGAAAGTGAAACAGATAAATTGAATGAGCATATAGGAGAAGCAGCGACAGTCGAATTGCAAGAAGAGCTTCATACCATAAGTGAGATTTATGACAAATTTGAATTGAGCGACTATATATCGGGCAATATTTCACCTGTTTTTTTTGGTAGTGCCGTTAATAATTTTGGAGTTAAGGAGATGCTGGATTGCTTTGTGGAGTTTGCACCAAATCCATTGCCAAGAGAAACTGAACAAAGGATAATCGAACCTACTGAAAACAAGTTTACCGGATTTGTTTTCAAAATTCATGCTAATATTGACCCAAAACATAGAGATAGGATTGCTTTTTTAAGGATAGTATCAGGGATTTTTAAAAGAAATACCAATTATTATCATAAAAGGATAGATAAAAAACTGAAATTTTCAAACCCGACTTCATTTATGGCTTCCAAAAAAAGCATAGTTGAAGAAGCTTATCCGGGAGATATTGTCGGTCTTTATGATACCGGTAATTTCAAGATAGGAGATTCATTGACAGAAGGAGAAAAATTGGATTTTATCGGTATTCCAAACTTTTCACCCGAACAATTCAGATATGTGCTCAATGCGAATCCTATGAAAAGAAAACAAATGGATAAAGGGATTATCCAATTGATGGATGAAGGGGTAGCGCAATTGTTTACCACTTATGATACTGAAAGAAAAATCATAGGTACGGTAGGTGCATTACAATTTGAGGTAATACAATACCGTTTAGAACACGAATATGGCGCATCTGTAACTTATGAACCACTTAGAATTCATAAGGCCTTTTGGATACATAGTGAAGAAGAAAAAGCTTTGGAAGAGTTCAAAAAGAGGAGAAGAAGGGATTTGGCATATGACAAAGATGGTAAATTGGTATTTTTAGCCGAATCCGCATGGACTGTTAAGACCATTAAAGATAATCATCCAGATATAGTATTTCACGAAAAAAGTGAATTTTAAACTTATGACCAAAACAAAAATAGCAATAATTTACGGAGGAAAATCAGCGGAACACGAAATTTCAATTCGCTCAGCAAAAAACGTAGTTCAGAATATTGACACCGGCAGATATTCTTATGTTTTGATAAAAATCAATAAAAAAGGTGAATGGCTCACTGACAAAAATATGGTTTTAAACAATAGTTTTGCTAAAATTGATGACTTAGCAAATTTTGAACCCGAAGATTCACTGTATTTCAATCCCGGACAAGGTAATCAATTTATTATTGCAGGAATTGAGAATCACGGATTTTCAGTAGATGCTGTATTTCCTGTACTTCACGGACCCAATGGAGAAGATGGAACGATACAAGGCTTGTTGAAATTATTGGGACTTCCATTTGTTGGTCCCGGTGTTCTAGGATCAGCAGTTGGTATGGATAAGGAGATAATGAAGAGGATATTTAAGGAAGCAAATATCAAAATAGGGGAGTATTTAGTGGCAAAAAACGACAATTATCCGTCATTTGAAAAAGTAAAAACAAAACTTGGATTGCCTGTATATGTAAAGCCTGCCAATATGGGCTCATCAGTTGGTATAAGCAAAGTCAGTACCGGGCAAGAATATATTGAAGCCATTAAACTCGCTTTTCAATTTGACAGAAAATTGGTAATTGAAGCAAATATAGAGGGAAGAGAAATAGAATGTGCGGTATTGGGAAATGAGAATCCCGAAGCATCTCAACCGGGAGAAATAATAGCTGTACAAGACTTTTATGATTATAAATCAAAATATCTTGATGATAATGCTTCAGAATTAGTTGTCAATGCAATGCTCTCTGAGCATACTACAAAAGAACTACAATCTATTGCAGTAAAAGCATTTAAAGCATTGGAATGTGAAGGTATGAGTAGAGTTGACTTTTTTGTGACAAAAGACAATGAAGTAATAATAAATGAAATAAATACTATTCCCGGATTTACTTCAATAAGTATGTATCCAAAACTTTGGCTTGAATCCGGTGTGTCATACAAGGAATTAATTTCAAAATTACTTGAACTGGCATTTGATAGATTCAAAAAGGAACAAAGATTAAAAACTAGTATTTAAGCTGGATATTATTGCCAAGAGGTTAGGTATTATTTATTCTCCAGAGCTATATAGCTGTGCGGCGCAACTTTTTTTAACAATCTTGCCTTTGACTTCAATTGTCAATAGATAATATTTCAATATATGGATTATTTTTTCCAATTATTGATTGAGGTTCTTTTTTATACATTATAATATTACTCTTGTATGTTTTCCCAAGCTTTTATAGCGATATGGTTTGTAGCGTCTTCAATGGAATAGCTGCCAGCCATAGCATCACTGACAAGTGACATATTGCTTTCCAATTTAAGTATATTCTGTATATTGAGCATTAATCTCATAGTGTTTTTCATATCAGTAATGCCCTCTGTTCTTGGTGCTATATTTATCGAATCAACTCCTGCAATAGCTCCACACATAGATAGAATTGTTGCCATTATAAGATCGTTGTTCTCATCATCGGTATATGAATCATGATTGATTCCCAATATTATTTTGGCAGGAAAATCTTTTGTAGCAAATGATTTCAAATAATTTTTCCAAAGTATTTTGAATGCTCTCAAAGTAGAAATATCCGTAAGAATAGTTCCATTCATAAAAAAATGAAATTTTAATTTACCCAAAAGCCATTCAAGTTGAGTGCTGTTTATTTTTGCTTTTTTTATAAATGCGGTAAGTGTGTTAAAAGATTCCGCTAAATAATTAACAGGAGAATTTGATAATTCTCTTTCTGTCTTGAAATAAAATTGAATATTAGGTAGATGAATCTTGCTATATTCTTCCAATTCCAAGATTGAACCCGGTCTGTTAATGGGTAATCTCAAAACTATATTCAATTTCTTGATATCGATTTCTCTTTCTTCAAAATAATCTTTGAGGTATTCTAAAAACAAAATTTGGTCAACACCGTATCTTGTATTAAATATCAGTTCTTTATTATCTAGGTCAATGCCTTCAAATAATCTGTTTATATCGATTTGACTGTGATTGATATTGATTATCGCAGAATTAAGACCAAAATTTAAGTGCGATTTTATATATTCATTGAAATTATCGTTATTGATTAGGCTGTAATCCAAACCCGTTTTCCAATCATTTTCACCGGAAGCAATTGCAGAATATTCCTCAGTGACATCATATTTGTGAGCAAAAGCTTTACCTTCTACTTCATTATCTATTTTCCAAGCAAAATCATCAATAGAGCCTTTTTTCAATGATTTTTTAATAATTTCAAGCCAATCCGCTTTGCTATATCCTTCAAAATCATAAGTAAATTTTTCCATGATCAATTGGTTTAATGTTGAAAAATAAATATTAATAGTCAATTCTTATTCTGCAATCTACGGCAAATATTCCTTTGTCGGTAGCAATTAATGGATTAATATCAATCTCCGAAATTTGATTATAACTATAAAGTAATTTGTCTAAATTCAATATATTATTTGAAAATTCTTTTATACCAATACCTTTGCTTCCTCTTGCCCCTTTGAGTATCTTATAAGTTTTTAATGATTTTATAAGATAGTCAATTTCTTCAGGACTAACAGGGGATAAAGCCGAGTTAATATCCTTAATGGTCTCGAGATATATGCCCCCCATTCCCATCATTAAAATATGCCCCAAATCATCTTCTCTTTTTGCTCCAATAAATAATTCTATACCTTTTAGCATTGGTTGAATCATAACCGAGGTCGCATCTTTTATTTGAATGAGGCGATTGAATTCTTTATTTGCTTTGTTGGAGGAATTGATATTTAAAACAACACCTCCAATATCACTTTTATGAATAGGTCCAACGACTTTCATCACAATAGGAAAATCTATTTCACTAATTATTTTTTCTAATTCATTTTCACTTTTAGCTATATATTCAGGAACTTGGTTTATCCCCGCAAAGTCTAAAAATTTAGTTACTTCCTCAGGATTGAGATACCGATTTTTTGCATTCTTTGCTATACTTGTCAAAGTCTCACTAGTATCCTTCTTTTTATGATCAATTAGGGGGAATAACGGAGTTTTATTATATATTTTTGATATTGCATTAGCCAAAATCGATTCATCAGGAAAAAAGATTTTACCTTTCTTAACAAATTCTTCCATTGCATTCTCCGTATTGACTGGGGAAGGTAGAACAGGATAAACTGGTTTGGATGAAGTATCTATTTTTTGAGACAATAAATTATATACATCAATAACATCAAATAAACCGGGGCTACCAAAAATTACAACCATTTCATCTATTTCATCAAAGTCATTATTGCAGTAGTCAATAATTGTTCCCAGTTGGTCAGCTGTACCTGTTGCTAAAAAATCTATCGGATTGGAAACTGACGAGCCAGTATAAAGTTGGGCTAATAATTCATCGGCTTTTTCGCCTTTTATCTCAGGTACTTCCATACCACCTTTTTCCAATGCATCTGCACACATCACTCCTGCACCACCTGCATGGGTAATAATAGCTACATTTTCACCCTTGGGTTTTCCGTAAAAAAGTACAGCTGCAACATAAAGCATTTCTTCTCTACTATAACATTGTATAATTCCTGCCTTTTTTAAAAGTGTTTCAACCACAATTTCAGGACTTGCCATTGCACCTGTATGAGATGATGCAGCACGACCACCTGCATCGGTTAAACCCGCTTTTACAGCAACGATATTACAGCCTTTCTCTATTAAATTACGACTGTGTTTTAGTAATTTTTCGGGATTGCTCAATTGTTCGATATAGAGCATTATCAAATCAGAGCTTTCTCCTTTCTTATAATTACTATCAAAAAACTCCAATATATCTTCTACTTGAATCTGAATAGCATTTCCGACTGAGTAAACGCTTGAAAATTGCATTCCCATTTTCATTCCGGCTTCCATCACAAACACGGCTGTAGATCCGGAACTTGAGATGAAATCAACTCCTTTGGGATTATAATTGGGTATTGGAGTAGTAAAAGCACCCTTATAATATCCATTTATTATACCGATACAATTAGGTCCAAGAATACTAATGCCGGTCTTATTTGCAAAATCGACAAGTTTATTTTCAATTATTTTTCCTTCCTCGTTTAATTCACCGAAACCTGCCGACAGAATTATAAAAGAATCAGTTCCTTTATTGGAAAGATTCACAACCGTATCATAGCAAAACCTAGCAGGAATAGCAAGAATAGCAAGATCAATCTCGGGCAAGGAGTCTATATCTGAATAGCATTTTATGCCTTGTACGGTATCTGACTTAGGATTTAATACATATAAATTTTGAAACCCACCATTGATTAAGTTCTCCAGAACCTTACCTCCTGGTTTATTTGTATTATCTGAGCCGCCAACAACTACAATACTTTGGGGTTTTATTAGTAGTGGGTTTACCATATACCGTGAATAGTTAATTGAATCGGCTAAAGTAATAAAATAAACATGCTAAAACAAGAATTAAAACCACTAAATGAACAATTAAAAATAAAAACTGTTAGACTTTAAATACGATATTTTTTTATTCCCTTAAAAATCATTAATTCACGTAAATCAATATTAGCAATATGAAAAAAGTCATTCTATCCCTAATTGTACTATTAGTAATTTTTGGTTCGTGCAAAAACGATACTAGTAAAAAAGTGGAAGGTCAGAAATCAACTACAGAAGAAGTTAAAGTTGAAAAAAAAGCTGTTGATAGTCCCAATTATATACAAGAAGGCGTTAAAATAGCTAAAAGTACCGGTAAAACTCTAAAAGGAAAATTAAAAGCAGCTATTCACGAAGGTGGATTGGTTAATGGCATAAAAGTGTGCAATGTAACAGCTCAAAAATTGATGGATTCAATGTCTGTAGTCCATAATGTAAAAATAAAAAGAACGAGTTTGAAACTAAGAAACTTGAAAAATGCTGCACCCAATCAAGAGGAATTAGCTATCCTTTCACAATATCACAAACAAATAGCTCAAGGAAATCAGATAAAACCAATAGTCAAAGAAGCAAAAGATGAAATTCACTTTTTTGCTCCTATTTTTATCGATAAAGTTTGTTTAAATTGTCACGGTGTTATCGGGCAAGATATAAAGCCTGAGACATACAAAGAGGTCAAAAAGTTTTATCCAAAAGATGAGGCTATTAATTATAAGGAAGGTGATTTAAGAGCTATTTGGTCAATTGTGATGAAAAAGTAGGGATACCCTTTACGTCCTTTGTTCAAAAATACTTCTGAAATTTTAAATCGTTAATCATTATTCGACATTCAGTTTTTGGGATTCTCGTAGAGTATCGCGGAGGTCACACAAAGGTGCGCAAAGGGAACTTTACTTAATTATGCCTTAGCGAAACCTTAGCGTATACAGTGGGAAAATTAATAAAATAGCTACGGCTTTAACGAGAACCTCCACCTTGTCTATATATTTATTTCTTGAGTAGCGACTATTCTTTCTGCAACTATTTGTGATGCATATTTTTCTTTTTTAAGTATGCTTCTGAGCTTTTGATAGTCTGTAAGCATATCTTTTCGTTTATTGGAGTCAAACAAAAGATTCAACTCTTTTTCCAGTTTGTCAGGGTTAAAATCGTGTTGCAATAATTCGGTCACTACTTTTCTATTGAAAATCAGATTTACAAGAGAGACAAATTTGATGTCTTTTACAAGGTTTTTGACTATCAAATAACTTAAATAGTTAATCTTATAGACTACTACTTGTGGTAATTCAAACAAGGCTGCTTCTAGTGTAGAAGTCCCGGATTTTATGATACCGGCATCAGAAACATTGAATATTTTATAGGAATCATCGAAAATAATCTTCACATTTTCCAAAGACTTTAATTCATCAAAAGGCTTAGTAGCTAAACCCCTTCGTGCTGCTACCAAAAAGTATTTGTTTAAATTGTTTTTGATTACGGGAATAACAGATTTTATATTTCTTTTGATTTCGGATTCCCTACTTCCAGGAAGGAAAGCGACAATTTTTTTATTAACGGGGATATTGTGATTAACCAAAAAATCATCTTCCATCTCAAATTTGTCTATTTCTTGCATTAGTGGATTTCCCACATACTCCGCATCTACTCCATTTTGTCTAAAAAACTCTTGTTCAAATGGCAGGATTACAAATAGTTTATCGATGAATTTTTTCATCTTCACAACTCGTTTTTTTCCCCAAGCCCAGACTTGAGGTGCAACATAGAAATAAACTTTGATTCCTTTTGATTTTGCCCATTCTGCCATACGCAGATTAAATCCCGGGTAATCTATGAGAATAATAGCAGTCGGTTTGAATTCTTCGATTTCCCGTTTAGCGATTCTAAAATTTTCTTTTATTGTTCCCAGATGTTTTATTATTTCAATAAATCCCACTAGAGACAATTTGTCAAGACCTCTGCTTATAATTACACCGGCATTTTGCATTAATTCACCGCCAAACCCCCTAAATTCAATACTCGAATCCAAATCCAACATAGCATTTACCAGATTAGCAGCATGCATATCTCCTGAAACCTCACCCGCTATAATATAGTATTTTTTAGAGGACATTAAAACAAAAATTTGTGATAATAAATCACCCAAATCACTACCGCGACTATCGTCATCATCAGTACACCGGTCATTGCTCTTTCAGCTTTTTTGACCTTGAAATACTGAAAAGGAATTAGATTAAACATTATGCCTATAACCCACATTGTTCTGCTTTGCGCCGGAGAAAACTGTCCCATAGAGGATTGAACTATACCCATTTTTGCCAGTTGCTCAAAAGCCATAAGCGTGACAGCATAACCGACTACAGGTACAGCAATACCTAAAAGAATTCCAATCCATATACTTTTATTGAAGCTATCCATAGTAATTATTTATTATCTAAGCCAAAAGCTTTGTTTTTCATATTCTTTAAAAATGGTGACGCGAAAATAAAATCATCAATAAATTTATTATTGCTCTTAATAATTTTGTCTTTGTCACCTGTCCATACAACTTTACCTTGATCAAGCAATAAAATATTCTCACCGATTTCCATTACTGAATTCATATCATGAGTATTGATAATGGTGGTCATCTCTTTCTCATCAGTAATATCCTTAATCAAATCGTCTATAATCAATGCTGTTTTTGGGTCAAGACCGGAATTGGGTTCATCGCAAAAAAGATATTCCGGTTCCATCACAATCGCCCTGGCAATACCCACTCTTTTTTGCATTCCTCCGCTTATTTCAGAAGGGTATTTATTGTTGACTCCCTCCAATTCCACTCTGTCCAAAACTGAATTCACTTGTTTTAGTTTCTCTTTCTCCGACATATCTGTAAACATATCAAGAGGAAATTTCACATTGGCTTCAATGCTCATAGAATCGAACAATGCATTGCCCTGAAAAAGCATGCCCACTTTGTTTCTCAATTTCCTGACTTCTTTGATTGTCAAATTATAAAAATTGATATCATCATACCAAACTTCACCTTTTGTCAGAGCAATAAGCCCAACCAAGGCTTTTAGCAATACTGTTTTGCCCGCACCACTTCTCCCGATAATCAAATTGGTTTTGCTTTTTTCAAAAACAAAGTCAATACCTTTCAAAACTTCTTTATCACCAAAGGATTTATGTATATTTTTTGCTACTATCATCTATAATTTCGTTTATCCCATCATCAATTGAGCAATCAAATAATCAAATACCAAAATAAAAATATCGCTATATACAACTGCTTTTGTCCCTGATTTACCCAGCTCGATACTTCCTCCTTTTACAAAATATCCGTGATATGCTGAAACTGTCACTATTATAAAACTAAAGAAAAAAGATTTTATAATCATAATAATAACCGTATATGAATCATAGAAAGAAGTCAGCCCTTTAATGAAATCCGAAGGGATAAAATCCCCAAATGTCACAGCAGCTAAAAACCCGCTAAAAATACTTAAAGCTGCGGCTAAAATTATAAGCATAGGGATGGAGAACATTGCAGCGACTATTTTTGGAAGAACTAAGTATGCTTGTGTATTCACTCCCATTATTTCCATAGCATCGATAATCTCTTTTTGCCTCATACCACCTATTTCCGCTGCAATACTCGAACCGATTTTTCCAGCCAAAACCAAACTGGTAATCGTTGGAGCTAATTCCACAATCTCCATTTCCCTAAGCGCATAACCGATATAATATGTCGGTATAAGGCTATCACCAAATTGATACGATAATTGGACGGCTGTCACAGCACCAATAAATACAGATATTATGAATACAATCTTTAGAGAGCCCAAACCTATTTCTTCAATTTGCCTGATAGTCTCTTTGTAGTACATCATAAATTTTTCAGGCTTAGAAAAGACCTTTCTAAGCCATAAAACATATTCTCCTAAATGATAAAACTGTCTTTTAATCATCAATGCTCATTTTTAAAAACTCAAAATTACATTAATTTATAAAGAGTTCTATAATTATAACAGATAAAAATGGAAAATCCTAATACCCTCCAACCATTCCTCCATCAACAAGTATGCTTTGACCGGTGATATAAGTATTTGCCTCAGAGCATAGAAAAACAACTAACTTTGCCATTTCTTCCGTTTTACCATAGCGCTTCAATGGGATTGATTTAGCGCTTTGTTCCTGAATGGCTTCAATTGGGACACCAAGTTCTTTTGCTCTGACAGAATCGAGATAATCTACTCGCTGAGTAGCTGTTTTGCCGGCTCCCACAACATTTACTAGGATATTATCTTTAGCTAACTCCCGGCTCAAAGTCTTGCTCAAACCGACTATTCCGGTACGAAAAGTATTGGAGAGAATCAGATTGTCAATAGCTTGTTTTATCGATATGGAAGTATTGTTGACTATTTTGCCACCACCTGCTTTTTTCATTATTGGTATGACCGATCGAATGGAACGGATATAGCTCAATAAAGTAAGTTCAAAAGCATTTATCCAGTCTTCATCAGTTAATTCATTAAATTTTGCGGCAATGGGACCACCTGTATTATTGAATAAAGCATAGATGTAGCCATAGGAGTCTAAAGTATTTTGGACTAGCAGCTCAATATCCTCTTTGTTTGTAATATCACCTATGGTATATTTTACGACAGTACCGGTTTGCTCCAAAATCAATTTTTGGGCAGTTTCCAGTCTGTCTTTTGACCTACCAAAAAGCATAACATTTGCTTTTTCTCTTGCAAATTCCAATGCTACTCCCAGACCAATACCTGAAGAAGAAGCCATCACGATAACCGGTTTGTTCTCTAGTTTTAAATTCATATATATTTATTAAGGAACAATTTTGCAATAATCAATTTGAGTATTAGCTCCATCACAAGGATAAGGATAAACTCCTTTTGGTTTTACAACTTGAATGCCATTTCCATTTGCATAGGGATCGTCATTTCCATTTTCTAATGCAATTTTTCGTATTTTCTCAGTTTGAGTCACAAAGGTATAATCCAAAAGTGCATCCAAAGGTTTAAGGATACCTTGCATTTCACTATATCCTGGATTACCGGTGGGATAAGAATGTTCAGCATTCTCATATATTTGATAATCCTTTTTATCATTAGAAATTGACTCCAGAAGGTAAAACTCTGTTAGTGGTATCCTTGCATCTGTTCCATCTGTGGAATTATTTCCTCCAATACCAAATTTAATAAAGACAACATTTGTATTTGAAGGCAAATTTTTCATATCAGATTCACTCATATCAAATGCAAACCACGGATCAAGAGTCATTATAAATCTCCCATTATTCCCATATTGTTTTTCTTTTGAGTAATAATCAAGTATTCTGAATACTATTCCACCTCCAGCAGAATGACCAATTACACCAATTTTTGAGGTATCGATGTAATCTAACAGATTTTCTTTAACAAAATCGGAAGATAATATTTTATTATATCCATTTATTGAATAAGTGGCATTAGTTTTAGCGCCTTCGTATGTATATACAACCGTGTATCCATGACTCACTATGAAGTTGATAAGAGTTTTATATTTTGCTGCTGTTTGTGGTTCACTATACCATCCTGAAGCTATAAATACAAGTGGAGATTTATTATCCATTGTCGATAAATCACCGGGATAAAATATTGTTGAATAAGCATAATCGGCTTCTGTAAAATCTAATATTTCATGTTTTCCTACTTCACCATAATTTTTATCTATTTCAATAACTTTATCTTTTTCACAACTGAATAAAAATATTGATAAATATAATAAAACTAAAAGAAAGAACTTGTTCATTGCTTTAGATTTGATTAATAATACTATTTAACTAAGTCACTAATTTATTGATAAATTATATGTTATCTGAACCCATCCCCGACCTTAGTAAGGCCTTTCGTTATGACACATCTTAAAGCAAAAAAAATTAAGATTTATCATAACGGAAGCTATATTTATATTTTGGTCAAAAGTTGTCTTTTTTTGTACATATATAGC
>JALVAD010000088.1 GCA_027011385.1 Saprospiraceae bacterium
ATATTTAATTGAAACTTCAATTTGATATTTTTAGAAAAATTATTAGTCAAAAATCAATACTTATGAATAATGCGGGTTAATATGAATAGCCCCGTATGGAATGCGGGGTAAACGTGAGAGATGATATGAACGCCGATAGGTGTTCAACATATCTACTGAAATTTCCATTTGTTTTAATCAATGCTTTACATTAAACTCCATTCGGAGTTGTATCCCTATTACGCATTTACCACCGGTTTCACCGGCGGTTATTCACGTTTATCCCCTTCAGGGAATTATCGTTTTTCCCTGATATGCGAGTGTCTCTGACCTCGCATATTGCAGAATCAGTCTTCAATGCTATAAAGTGTAATACACATTATATCAAGGTGTATTTCATTTTTTCGCATGATTGATTGACTGATTGGATTTTTAGTAAAATAAGGAAAACTTAGGACTCAAAAGCACGACTGTAAGGAGTGATTTTGAAGCCGGTTTATAAGGAAAGAATGAAAAACAACGAACCCTGTCCTAGCTTTTGAAAGTTTTTGGGAGTCCCGTAAAATCTGAATAGGTTTCTACAGGAGGGCAGTGTTGCAAAAAAGCGAAAAAATGCACCTAAACCCCTCGGTTTTAAACCGTTTTTTTATAACTTTGTGAGTAGCAATGCTGTAATTGATAGATTTGAGGAATATGAAATACTCAAAATCAACAAATCCTTATAAATAATAAAATGAATCACATTCGATATAAAATATTAGTAATCACAGTACTTTTTGCTCTGTTCCTAAACAAAGCAACAGGGCAAAAAGTGCTTTTTTCTACAACCTTTCATACAAATAATCCATATATTGTCCAATTTGATATTTCTAATTGCAAATTTGATACAATATGTAAAAGAATTATTCAACCACCCCCTTCACCAGCTTCTGTTGATTTTGCAATCACCCCATCAGGAGATATTTATTCATCGGGGGATTTTTCGGGTTTTTATATTGAATACGTTGGTAAATATGATGAAATGATTCCAAGCAGAAATGATATACATTATTCAAATCCATCATACATAACAGATAATGGGCTTGTAAATATCGATGCAGCTATTTTATCAAATAATAAAGGTGATTTATTATGTTTGAGTGTTGATTTGTATAAATATTTACCAAAGGTACAAAAGTGGGAATATAAAGGTATTATTCCAAACTTTTATAAAAATGATTCATATGTTTCACCCCAATTGTATTTTTTTAATAAAGCAGTAGCGGGAACTTTAACAAGAGTATATGATAAGTTTTATTTTGTTACAGCAGGACAGAGAAAATTTAGTGGTGATATTTTTCATAGTCAAAAACTGATTCAACTGGATACGCAAAATGTAGATCAAAGTAAGGAAATTATAACTTTTGGAGATACAATAGAAATAACCGGTTTGTTTACCATAAGAAATAGCTGTGATGAATATACCAGCTATGTTACATTTCACAAATATAGAGATAGCTTAGATGGTTTCTTGTACTGGGCATTTGGAGAAATTGATATTCAGACAGGACAAATTATTGAAATATGTACCAAACAGTACACTAATACCATATATTATTTATTACAAGCAGGAGTCCCCTGGACTATCCTTGACTCTGACTGCATCATCACAGTAGACCTTGACATTGACAATAGTTCCGGAGCAGTGGGGAAACTTGATTTTGCGGATACTGCGAGGTGCAGATTTGACAGTATATATTTGGCGGATATCGACCCGGAGGTATTTTCAAAGACCTATATCGACTCGATGCAGATATTTTTTGCAGGAGCAGTACCCGACGGAGCTAATGAATATCTAGAGGTATCCAATCCGGGCGGATTGCAATTGCAATGGCGCAATCCCCGGTATTTGACGGTAATAAACAATACTACCGATGATTTTTTGCCGATGGAAGTGGTGGTAAGAAGTATAAAATACCGCAATACTTCACAGGTACCGACCTTTGGTGAGCGCAAAATAGCATTTGTAGCATTTTCGGGCAAAAGACAAAGCGATACTGCATACTCCCATCTGCAACTAATAGATGATTTTCCTCATGCAGGACAAGATACCTTTATCAATCTGTGTATAACAGATGCGCCGGTATATCTTGATTCATTACTATCAGCGGATGCAGAGAGACAAGGGCAATGGCAGGGAGCGACTATACAAGCCGGAGTATTTGATCCTGCAATAGATCAATCGGGAATATTTAGCTATATCGTGACCAAACCCGGATGTGCTACAGATACCGCGCTCATTGATATCAATGTAAACCAATTGCCGGAATTTGACTTGGGAGGCGATACTTCGATATGCAAAGGTGGACAATTGGTACTGCAATGCGAAATAGATGGTGCACAATACCTGTGGCAAGACAGCAGCACAGACCAAAACTTGACAGTAACCGATAGCGGTACTTATATACTTACGGTGATGGATGACGAAGGTTGTAGCTATTCAGATAGTATAAGCATAACATATTATCCCGGTACAAATTCCAAAGTGGAGATAGACAGCACTATTTGCAAAGACGAAACATTCGTCTGGAATAATATCAATATCAACTCCGAGGGCGATTATGAATATACCACAGCCAACAAATACGGATGTGATAGCCTGACAATACTACATTTGACGTATTATCCTGTTATGGATGTGGAGATATACGGTGAATCTATGTTTTGCAAAGGAGATACGATAATACTCCAAGCAAGTACAATGCCTCGCTATCAATGGAGTACAGGTGATACAAGCGCACAAATCAAAGTAGCGCAGCAAGGTTGGTACTATCTCAGTGCATCGGATCAAAACGGTTGTACTGCGACAGATAGCATATACATAGAGCAAATACCTCAACTGGATATACAGACTTATACCCAAGACGAAAGTCGCTACAATGCAAAAGACGGTAAAATATCAATAGCATATATAAGCGGAGGAATTGGAACAATACGATACTATATCGGCAATACACCGGTAAATAACGGAGATACACTCCGGGATTTATCACCCGGTAACTATACGATAAACGCTATAGACAGTCTAGGATGCGAGTGGAATACCGATATTAGCATTGAGGCAGCACCACAACTTTGGGTAAGTCTTGGAGATGATATTATTATCAATACAGCAGATAAAACCATAAGGATAGAAGCTGATAATAATTTCACCACGATACAAAGCATACAATGGTACATTGACGGGCAATTGATAGATAATGACGATACCTACTATGAATTCACACCGTCAAAAGACACACAAATCGAGGTTGTATTAACAGATGAAAATGGATGCACGCAAAGCGACACACTGAATATTCATCTGGATATAACGGAAGAAATCGAAGTTTATATACCGAATATATTCAGCCCCGATGGAGACGGACTCAACGATGTCTGGTCGATAAGCGGCAACAAAGCCATAAAAGAAATCGAATATTTGGCAATCTATGACAGATGGGGCGAACAGGTTTACAGCAAAAAGCACATCCCGCTGGATACATACCGTACCGAACTTTGGGATGGCAGTTACAAAGGATACAAAGTCAATCAGGGAGTATATGTTTATATTCTCAGATTGAAGACTTATGACGGCAAACAGATAGTTAAAGCCAGAGATGTTACAGTGGTAAGATAATGGGATACATATTTTTTACCGTTCAATTGTGGTCAAAGCAATAATATAAAAGATAATGTTATGCTTAAATTATTAAGGGAAACTTACGAATATTTATTTTTTATAATATATAGGGAATTTGTTAAAGTATATCCGGAAAGTTTAGATCCTAAATTTTATACTGTTGCATTAATGTTTTTGATGTTTGCGTTATCGATGGGAATGGCGATTGTAAGTATATGGCTTAGATTTACTGATTTAGATATACCAAAATACATTTTTTATATTTTTTCAATCATATATTTTGTTCTACATATCAAATATTTTAA
>JALVAD010000089.1 GCA_027011385.1 Saprospiraceae bacterium
TTTTAATATCTTTATAATATAAATCCCTCTTTTCAGATTTTCGGTAGGAATAATACAGTTTTGGTTAATATTCTCGTCTATATAAACTTTGCCATCAGCAGAATATAAAATAACCCTAGACTTGCCCTTGGTTTCTATATTGATTTTATCTTTGAAAGGATTAGGGAAAATTTTGATAAAATTATCAATATTATCAATAGTAGATGTATTGTGTTTTTTATATTCGACGATATTTGACCAACTATCGGGATACCATTTGCTATCAATTTCAGATCTTATTCTAAAACTATATTCTTTTACTTTCTTGTCAATATTCCAAAAATATGATTGTGAATTTAAAGTATCCGATATCTTTTGCCAGTTTGATGTGTCTGTTTTTATCTGCAATTCATATGCATCCGGGACTATTTTGCTGCTTACCGCCCAATTGATTTCCAAACGTGATGAATCTTCCGAAATAATCGGTTCATTCATCATCGGTACTGGTAAAAAATTGATAATCGCATGATCAATTTTGTTGTATCCTCCGACATTAAACCCTGATTTGATATCATACCATCCGTTTGAGTTTCCCCACCACCCCATATTCAAGTGATGAAATTCTTTTCCATCTTTAAATTTAATACCATCACAAACAATCGAGTGTCCTGCTCCATTACTGGCACTAATGGAAAATATAACAGGCATCTTATGAACTAAATTTGAATCAACGACTTTCCAAAAAATAAAAGAACTCGAAGGAACTTCTTTTGAAATAAATCTAAAATATTTTTTTCCTGCATTAGGAATTCTATTGATATTTGAAGTTGATCCGTTATACTCAAAATCCATATCCAAAGCAACTGCTGAATTGTAAACCAATCGCCCCAATGCCTCCCGTTGCTTGGCTGTTGTCTGCTGATACTTGTATTTTGCACGAATATCAGACCAATCAATCGTATCTTTATCGTAATCTACTGAATAAGTCCCTCTGGAACTACCGTATTTATCAGAGTAAGTATGTGAACCCATTCCAATGATAGGCCACTGATAATAGTGCAATACAGTTGAAAGAGATATGGCAACACAACCCGGAGCGTAATTATTGGGAGTAAAAAGATTTGAAACATTTATCAATTTATCGTCATTGTCATAACAATTTACTTGACCAAATAATGATAGCACAAAAGGTCCAACAGTTTTATCAACCGGATTCAATGAACTATTTTTCTTATGCCCACTCGGCTTATTACCTATGAATGCCTCAATTATTTCAATATTTTGTTCAGTATATTCAAAATCGTTGACAAATGAAAATCCTGAAATCCGGGATTCATTACCTTGAGTTGAAACCAAAACAAAGCCTCTAGGATTCAATCCAAAAACATATCCGATAGTAGCATTATCTTTCTCTATTCTTTGACTATAAGTTTCGTTGATTTCAACACTTGTATTTGATGACTCAACAAATTTATAAGCTGCTGAATATGCTTTCATATCAGATATCGTTTGACCATCAATAATACCGGTTAACATCACCAAAATAGCCAAAACTATACTCCTAAAACTTATATTAATAGAGAAATCTAACATAGAAACAGAGTTAATAAGGTAAATAGAAACATTACTTATTTCACAATAAATAACTTATCCGGAAAAAATTATAGTGCAGCCCTAAAGACTGCACTATAAAGAAGAAAACACATTTATTTAATAACGGTGATTTTTTTTGCAATTTGCTTATTATCCACTCTAAAAATACAAATGTAATTTCCGTTTTCTAGATTATCTGTATGAATTGTTATGCTATTTACACCTTGAAGCTGTGTTCCAAGATTTTGACCATAAACCTTTTGTCCGTCAAGAGAATATACTGCAACTTGTACTTTTGATTTTTTAGCCAATTCATAATTCAATGTAGTATTATCCTTAGCAGGATTTGGATAGATATTTATATCGCTTGCATAACCATCTATTTCCGTTACATCATTTGTTATTGACTCATAGAAATCCAATACTTCCTCAAACAACTGATCCAAATTATCTTGATCATCCATTCTAGCAGCTTCAAAAGAGGAAGTAATTATTTTACTTTTACCATTTGTGTTGTACATCATAGCATAGAAATCACTCAAAGGATAATCAGTTGGTCCCATTTTATATATACCTATTGTATTTTCCGTAAGAACATAAGCATCTACACGCCACAAAGTTGAATAAGACCATTTTAAAGGCGTTAATTCACAAATTCCATTGTCAGGAACTACATCCAATTGAGGGACTCCTTGTTTAGCGTCAGATTCTGTATGTGATTTAGCCGCATAAGTTTGTATACCTAAATAATCATAAGCAAAATCTCCAGGGTTGAACTGATGAGGAGGATTTCCATATATATCATACAAATAATCAGTACCTAGTAGCCACAATAGCCCACCGTTATCAACATAAGATAATAGTGGTGCATTAAATTTTATATTAGTTGAATCACTAACATCCCAAAGCTCTAAATCGATTTGATCATTACTTGTGTACCAAATAACTACATCAAAACTATTCAAATAATCTTGTGTTGGAATAGTACCTTCATTATTGATATTAAAAACAGTATGGTTAATGTTATTGTTGATAAGTGCAGTATCAAGCTCTAGGTATCTAGACAATCCACCATATCCACCATAATTACCATCAGCTACAAGTAATACTTCATAATCATCAGTAGATCCTTGGTTTTCAATCGTGATTTCCATTGATGCTTTTACACCAGATCCGTCAGCAGCTGTAGCTACAACGGTAACTGTGCCATTACCTATACTTAAAGGAGTTGCAACCAGCAATCCTGATTGATCTATAGATGCATAACAAGTATTGTTTTCTAAACTCCAAATTACATTTTTATCAGTGGCATCTTCAGGTAAAGCTGTTGCACTAAACTGAAGAGAACCGCCTTTTGTATCTATTTTAGTTTTGTCCCCATCTGTAGCTAGAGTTATACTCTCAACTAAAGTTACTTCTTTTTTCGCAAATTGTTTAAAATATCTTAACCCTTGAGCATATAATGTATCCAATCTCCATTGAGCATCCAGCTTACCAGCAGTAATTGAAAAATCCATTATTTTTGCACTGTCTTTCTCGTAATAATGAGCAGCAGTCATTCCTGCCAAATCATATTCCGCGGGTCCCATTTTGTACAATGGTTTTGCACTTTCAACAAGACCAACTGCATCGGCATTCCATAATGTTGACCAAGCCCACTTTAATGTATCCAAAGTAAAAATACCATTATCAGGAACTACTTCAAAAAACGGCACTCCATTTGAAAATACACCATCGTCTACATGCGATTGAGCAATATAATACTCTATTCCAAGATAGTCATATGCAAAATCCCCAACTTTAAAAGTATCAGGAGCATTTCCATATCTGTCTTTTAGAAAATCTATCCCTTGTATCCAAAGCATACCTCCATCATCAAGATAAGATTTCAAAGCAAGATTATCAGTATCATCATTATTCCAAAAATATAAATTATTGTTTCCTGAAGTATACCATATTACCAAATCAAATGATTTCATAAAATCTGCAGTAGGTGATGCCTCTTCAGCTTGTGCATCGTAAAAACTGTAGTTATAACCCAAATTAGCTAAAGCCGTTTTTAATGGCTCAACTCTTTCCGCCTTATAACTAGCATCTGCTACTAAAAGTACAGATTGCGCTTGAATAGAAAAAAAAGAAAGCATAAACAATGCTGTCAAAATAGTGTAAAGTTTTTTCATAATAATTTAGTTTGTTTAATTTATTAATAAATGTTCTTATGTTTACTATATAGCGTCTGCAAAAAAAATCTAAACTTTAGCAATAATTATCTAAAGTTAAAAACCATACCTTCTCTTACAACCGCTTTATAAAATATTAGCGTGAAAGCAAAATTAATAATTTATTTATAAATCATTTAGAATAAAATGTTA
>JALVAD010000090.1 GCA_027011385.1 Saprospiraceae bacterium
TACGACCTTGCTCCGGTTTTTATTCATCACGATTGGCACCAAGCGAGTTTGGGATTGAAAATTGAAATGTAATTATATCTAAGTCAGTCTTTTTCGGGAAGTAAAAGACTGGCTTGCTATATTTTTATTCTACTGTTGTATGCGAACTAATAGAAGAAAAAAATGTTATTTATGAAATTAAGATTTATACTATTTATAGTATTACTCCCTGTTTTTTATATATCACAAGCACAAGAAAACCTTGATGTTAAAATTGATTATAGAATGGAAGCATTGAGCATCTTCTATACATTAGCAACGGTTGACACTTTGGATGTTAAACCAACGCCTTCAAACTATTATAAAGATTTTAAGACATATTTTGAACCTTATAAAAATCACAAATCATTAAATTGGTATCGCAATTTAGAATCTTGGGATGGCTTTGATGTCGCTTCATTAGGGCTTTTTTTGTCCAATAAATATCCATTTGAAATAAGAATAAAACCCGAAATCAATTATATCAGAAGTTCTAATAAAGATAGCTTTCTCTATAATTTTAATAAATTTTACAAAGACTGTAAAGTAAAAAAGTTTATTGAAAAGCATCATAAACTTTACGAATCAGTTGCTAAAAATACAAAAGATTTTGTCAATAAATCCGGAATTGTAAAAGAGATTCAGACTTTTTATGGAAAATCTACAGATGGAAAAATTGTAATTTATTTGGATTTGCTAAATAATATGGGAAATAATGCAATTCCTTCGAGTAGCATTGATTTCAGTGGTGACAGAATGTTTAGGCTGGCTTATTTGAATGATTCTAGTAAAAATCTTACAGATAACAGTCCAGTAATTTTTGAACCGTATGTAAATGTAATAATTCATGAGTTAAGTCATCTTTATGTGCGTGATTTTTTAGAAAATTATGCAAATGATTTATCTGAAATAAAAAATCTTTTTTTGACAACAAGTAATGGAAAAAGACTTGATGAAACTGAATGGAAAAATGAATTAGACGAATTGATTGTGCGGGTTTGTACAGCAAAGATTTTAGAACAAAGGTATGGTAAAGAAAAAGGATTAAAGGAAATAGAAAACCAATCTTTACATTACAAATTGGCAAAGCCGTTATATAATTTGTTTGAAAATTATACCTCAAATAGAAGTGAATATAAAAGTATTACAAATTTTTACCCGAAAATAATTGATTATTTGAAAAACTATAATGAGTAATTTTTATGCATAATATATAGTCAATTCAAGAGTTGTAGACAGTTCCATTTTTATATTAAATTGAAAGAGCATCGCCGTCACGGTCAAATGTTATTATATGAATCTTTAGCCCAAGTAAATTTGATGAAAACTATGATTAGAATATTGAGATACTATCACAAATCAAAATAAATGAAAAAAACCACTTTACTATTATTCTTCTTCATCAGTTATTACGGTATTGCCCAGCAGGCAAGCATCAAAGGAAGGATATTGGATAGCCAAGACAAAGCCCCGATTGCTTATGCCAATATCAGCTTGTTAAGTACCAAAGACAGCTTGATTTCCGGTGCCATTTCCAATGAAAAAGGCAAGTATGTCATCAAGCATATTCCCGTTGGAAAATACAAATTGCAAATTAGTTTTATGGGTTATAAAACCGTTGAAATTCAACATCTTATATTATCTAAAGGGATGCGTGATTTGGGCGTGGAATATCTACAACCCGATACTGAAAATCTAAAAGAAATAGTCATTAGCAACGGCAAATCGCCCATTAGCTATAAAGTGGATAGAAAGGTAATAAATGCATCGGCTTTTCCCGAAGCATCCGTCGCTTTGGATTTGTTGGAAAACCTTCCCGAATTAAAAGTGGATGTGACCGGCAAGATTACCTATCGCGATCGTATGACTTTTAGTATTTTTATCAATGGCAAACCGGTGGCAAACGGATCCGACCGATTGCGCAATCTCAATGCCAAATTGATAGATAAAATTGAAATCATTACCAATCCGTCTGCCAAGTATGCTGCACAAGGAACCGGTGGCATCATCAATATTATTTTAAAGAAAAACCGGCTAAAAGGATATAATATCAGTAGTAGCGTGCGTGTAGATACCAAAAAAGGTTTTCTGTGGCTTTTTAATATTGGGAGAAGTACCAAAAAAAGTGAATGGTATGTCAACGGTAATTACGGAAAGTATGAATATAAATTTGACACGGATTTATATCGTATTATTCATCGTCCTGATGCTCCAAACATCAAGAATCATAGTGTGGGGGGAAACCACGCTTCGAATAACTATCTCGATGTCGGATACAACTATGATTTAACCGGTAAAGATATGATTGATTTGTCTTTTAATGTGCAAGCCTTGCCTGTAAAAAACAGTCCGTATTCCAACCAACAAATTGTAGAAACCCCTAAAGATGGTAGTCCTATCTATGCATATGAGCTGACAAAAGAGGAAGCTTATACGTACCAATATTTTGGTACAGCAATGTCGTTTACCCATAAGTTTGACAAAGAAGCCAATAAAAAAATTGAATTATCTGTTGACTATTCTGCTTATTTAAAGAACTTTGATCAGTTGTCGGTAGATGCTTTGCATTTATCATCCGGAACGATCAAACAAGGCTATTATTACAATGAACAAAACGAAGAAGCACTTACCGTTGATTTAGATTTTTCGTATGACTTTAACAAGTATAATGTTGCGTCGGGTTTAAGTGTAGATACAGATTTTATTCCTAAAACCTTGACAAAAAATGGTTATGTTGATGATCAAGATGAGATTACACCTTTTGCGGGTGCCTATCATTATCAATATGTCAAATTTGCTCGAAATATATATGCCGCTTATGCCGACGTTAGTACAAAATGGAAAAAATGGGAATTGAAAACCGGATTGCGCTACGAACATACGATGCGTATTGCCGATTATACCTACAACTATTCCGATGATACGCAACAAGAAGTAAAACAACCTTACAACAATGATTTTGGAAGATTGTTCCCGTCATTTCATCTAAAATATGGATTTTCGGACAGTAAGGAAATTGCTTTTTCATATACCAAGCGCATTGAACGTTCTAATTACTATGCACTGATGCCATTTCGGCAATATGGTTCGCCGTATTCATATAGCTTAGGTAACGCTGCTTTGCAACCCGAATACATCGATAGTTATGAAATAAAATATCACAATAATTGGGATAAAGATTATTTTTCTATTTCCGCTTATTGGTATCATCATTCCGAAAATATTACAAGCTATCAATTTATCGACGCCGACAATTTCGTTTATTCACAACAGATTAATTCAGGGACACGAAATAGTATAGGTTCGGATATTAGCATCAATTATCATCCTTTGGCTTGGTGGAATATTAACCTATCTACATCCTTGTATTACAAGCAGATAATGATAGATTTCAATCAAATACACGCTAACAAAGAAAGCTGGGTAGGTTATGTGAATTTGAACCAAGATTTCAGCCTACCCAAAGCTATTAAAGTCAAAATAAAAGCTCGGTATGTTGGTCCGGAACTATCAGTGCAACAACGTAGTGATCCTTATTTTGTCACGCAATTATCCCTACAAAAAAATCTGGGAAAACACTGGAAACTTTTTCTTTATACCAACAATATTTGGGGCGACATTCGTAGCAAAACCTATACAGAAAGCGATGAGTTATATCAAGAAAGAGTATTTGTACGTCCACAATATGCCGGTGTGAAGTTGTCGTATAATTTTAGTAACCGGAAGTGACCTGATTAAAAGTTGAAAATCAACACCTTACAACCAATATTTATTACCTTTTTTGAATGGAATTATCAAGTAGAAATTAATAGGAATAATAAATTATGCTTTTTGTTTGTAACTTTTTCCGTTTTTATTCGTATATTTATTGACTCACTAATAAATTTATAC
>JALVAD010000091.1 GCA_027011385.1 Saprospiraceae bacterium
CTAATATTAAGCCAAATAGTAAAAATAAAATAAATCTTTTCATTATAATCAATTTTATAAACTGGTTCACATCTATACCTTACCCCCCCCTACTCCACTGGAATTGCATTCACCCCAAGCACCTATCTTGATCTTGTGTACTTGTTTTAGGGTTTTTTATCTGGAATCCACCGTTTTCGAGGTTTGATTTGTACAGTGATGCTTATTAAAAAAATAATCATTAAAACCTGCAAAGCTTAATATTTAAGGTGTGTGTAAGTTTCTTTACTTCTAAACCGGCTTCACAATCGCTATCGCGCTTGCGAGTCCTGGTTTACTGTTCACCTGTTGCTTTGCTTCAATTCAAACCGCGTATTAAAAACGGCGGATCACACTGCATTCCATACAAACATAGTTTGCAGCAATTCGCCTTATTAGTTTTCGGGATGTTATATAAATATCGATTTAGGGATGAATAATATATACTGTAGCCTTGTAGCCTTGTAGCCTTGTAGCCTTGTAGCCTTGTAGCCTTGTATTAATTTATTATTCATGTTTATTATTTTATAAACTCAAATCTAAATTTTATCTAAAACTGCTTTATTTCATCTACTCTCTACTTACTTAAAGGGTACTCTCTACTTACTTAAAGGGTACTCTCTACTTACTTAAAGGGCAAAACAGGCTATTTTTGGACAATTTTTTCACAGTATTTTTTACATATTTATTTTTATTATTCATAATTCATTGTATTGCAATACCTCTTTGCGTCTCAAATATTTATATAAAGCTAAAAGCATGAATAATCCTGGTTATTAATGTATAAGTGAAATTCAGATTTAAAACTGTTTGGATTTTATATTCAATCTGAGTACGGAAACATTTCGAGAAAATATCCCTTTTGTCTTCAATTAACCTAAATCCGTAATAATATATTAGAATATTTGCAATTTGAATACAAAACTCTAACTTTGGTGCTGATAAAATAGAATAAACATATGAAACTAGCTTTTACTATTATAATAGAAATAATCATTTTTGCTGCCATATTATTTTTCACACAAGGATATAAAATTGTGGAAAACAATGATGAAATGATAAACGAAAATGTAGTTTCCAGCCCTGTTGCGGTAATCAAAAACGACATTGCTGTCAAACATTCAAACGGTCAATATCCACAACCTGAAAGAGGTTGTCTGTCTGCAAAATGCCACAATGGAATTGAACCTATCAGAGATATGAAGTCCGATATGATGAAAGAAATCATCAAGGAAGGTATAAAAGAAGATGACCCCAATGGATGCGTAGTTTGTCATTACGGAAATCCAAAAGAAGAAAATGATAAATCTAAAGCTCACAAGGGATTGATAATCCATCCGGGTTCAATGACCGTTTTGGATAAAACTTGTGGAAAATGCCATGAAGATCATCAATATGCTATGCATAGAAATCTAATGCAAACAGAAGCAGGCAAAATACAAGGCGCTACCTGGGGCTGGGGTGCAAAAACAGGATATAAAGGTATTTATGGGAATTATAATATCGAAGATACGGATGGAGATAATCCACTTTTTGGAACTGCAGACTATAAAAAATATATGCACAAATTGATGAAAAAATATCCGGATAATTTCCCTAAATCATTAAAAGAACTTCCTCAAGCTCCATCTATGGAAAGATTAAACCAACATCCCGAAGAAGCGGTTTTTACTTATCTACGTCAAGAATGCTTGAGATGCCATGTCGGAGTCAGAGGAAAACAACGAAGAGGAGATTATAGGGGAATGGGCTGTGCTTCTTGCCATATTCCATATTCAAATGAAGGGAAATACGAGGGAAATGACAAAACTATACCAAAAGATGAACCCGGACATTTGCTTGTACATTCCATTCAATCCTCAAGAAAAACCAAAGTAACTGTCAATGATATCACATATTCAGGCATTCCAAATGAAACTTGTACTACCTGCCACAATAGAGGAAAAAGAATCGGTATGTCTTATCTCGGACTTATGGAATCCGCTTATGATACACCCTGGAATAGTGACGGTTCGTCACAGACAAAACTTCACGGTAAAAGATACCACTATATCCAGGACGATGCGCACCACAATATAAAAAGCAGAGATGGTAATCCAAAAGGAGGACTTTTGTGCCAAGACTGCCATACGACTACTTCCGTTCATGGAAATGGTAATATCAGTACATCAACTCTAGGCGAAGTTGAAATCGAATGTCAGGATTGTCACGGTATACCAGACAAATATCCTTGGGAATTACCATTGGGATATTCTGATGAATTTGGAACTAAATTGGAAGATAAAGCCAGGGGATTATCAGATACTTTACTTCCGGTACAAAAAGATTTTAGTACTGTCTATAAAAAAGAAGAAGGCTATTTATTGACTGCAAGAGGTAATCCTTTTGGTAATGTAGTTAAAAAAGGGGGAGATATCATTGTTCATTCTGCAAGTGGTTTGGACTTCAAGATGCCCACATTGAAGAAAATGAATATTGATAATCTATGGAAAAACCCTGTAAAAGCCAAAACGGCTATGGTCGCAAACAAAGCACATATGGAAAAAATGGAGTGCTATGCTTGTCATGCTACTTGGGCTCCTCAATGCTATGGATGCCACGTACAAGTCGATTACTCCGATGGAAAACAAGGATTTGACTGGGTAAAAGCCGGAAAAATCACTGATGAATTGGGTGAAACCTCTGAAAGTTGCGAAAGATTAGGCAAACCGATGATTAAAGGAAAAGTACGAGAAGGAAGATCATACCTAAGATGGGAAGATCCAGTTCTGGGAATCAATGGCGAAGGAAGAGTAACCCCGATAATCCCGGGATGCCAACAAATTACTACTGTAATCGGTGAAGACGGAAAGCCTCTGGTCTATAACAAGATCTGGCATACTCCTCCCGGGCTTGAAGGAGGTGGTAAAGAAGGACAAAAAGGAATAGATATGACTCCCGTACAACCTCATACGATCACAGCTAAAGCTCGTGAATGCACTTCATGCCACACCAATCCAAAAGCTTTGGGCTACGGCATTGGAGATAATGAGTATAGGCAAGGTTATACCAAAGATATATATACCGATTTACGAACAGCAGATGGAAAAATCTTAAGCAAAAACGCAAGACCTCAGCTGACCAGAACTGATGATTTGGATATGGACTTATCTATGGTTGTAACTGGAGATGGGAAGCAAATGCAGACTGTTGGGCATCATTGGCCTTTGTCCTCGCCTCTAACACAATATCAAAGAGATAAAATGGAAAGAGTAGGTACTTGCATCGCCTGTCATCAGGAATTGCCCAATGGAGATGTAGCCGTATCAATGATAACTTCCGCAGCTGAATTTATAGATATGGTTCCTCATTCAGATAAAGAACATGCTACAATATTGCGTCAGGACATACTTCTTGCAGCTTGGGTAAAAATACTTGCACCGATACTACTGCTGTTGGCAATATTTCTATATTTTTGGTTTAGAAGAAAAAGGATGAAAAAGAATCAAGAGTAACTCTCGTTAAGATACTTGTTTACTTTATTGACATTTGGCTTAACATTTGCAAATTGCTCTTTTAAGATTTGCACTATTTGCTCAAACAATTCTCTTTGTTTGCTAATATTCTTTTTTCCCATGATGAATTGGTTTAAATATTAATTAATTGCCGTCTTCAATATATAAGACGCATCTAGAAGCCAAAACGCTGCCTGTAAATAATAAAAATTTAACTTTAAGTATAAATATTATTCAAAACATGATAAAATTAATTAATTAAGAGCCAGCGCGCCCCTTCCCTTGCTAAGGGAAGGGTTGGGATGGGTTCTAATATTGATTCAAATATTTCATTTTCAATTCAATTTCTTTATTACAAACTTCTTTAGGGCTAAACAAAACAGTATATAC